>DUMS01000011.1 GCA_012839745.1 Tissierellia bacterium | reverse complement strand
GTCTATATGACCTGCCTAGGGAGGGGTGATGACACACCCTTAACTCTGGGTCATACTTGCCTACCAGAAATGGACTGGCGTTTAATCACCAGAGAATCCCCTGACTTTAGTCATGGGGAGTGTCAACATAAATGTATAAAATATTCCTATAAGTAAAATAATAAAGACACAATAAATTTTCGAGGAGGGAAAAAATGAAGGCTACTGGAATAGTCAGACGTATAGATGACCTGGGAAGAGTAGTTATACCCAAAGAAATTAGAAGAACTTTGAGAATTAGAGAAGGAGATCCTTTGGAGATTTTTACAGATAGAGAAGGTGAAGTAATACTTAAGAAATATTCCCCTATTGGAGAATTAAATGAATTTGCAAATGAATACTGCGAGTCTTTGTATGAAAATACTAAGTTTACAGCCATTATTACGGATAGAGATAATATAATTGCAATTTCCGGTGGCTCAAGAAAGGAATATCTGGAAAAAAGGGTAAGCCCTGAACTGGAAAAGATAATGGAATCCAGGACAACATATTATACAAATGATTCAAATAAGCCAATTAAGATATTCTATGAAGATGAGAATCCAGAGGAATATACGGCACAAGTAATTGCTCCAATCATTATGCAGGGAGACCCTATTGGAAGTGTTATGTTGATTTCCAAGAATCCTGATGATAAAATAGGAGAGCTGGAGATAAAGCTGGTTGAAACGGCTGCAGGGTTCTTATCCAAACAGATGGAAAGCTAGCCTACCAAATCTGGTAGGCTATAAAAATTTATTAAATGTTATAATAATATGTTAGATTAAATATATTTTTGATATAATAGGTTTAGTTTTCAATAAAAATTAGGGGGAAATTAGATGGCAAGAGACAATTTTCTCAAAGGGGCAGCTATTTTGGGAGCTGCTGGAGTAATCGTAAAACTGCTTGGAGCTTTTTATAGAATACCATTAAGCAATATAATAAAGACTGAAGGAATGGGATATTATCAGACAGCCTATCCTCTATATGTGCTTTTGCTGACAGTGTCTACTTCCGGATTTCCAGTAGCCATAGCAAAGCTGGTTTCAGAAAAGCGAGCTTTAGGGAATTATAAAGCTGCCCATAAGGTTTTTAAGGTTGCCTTTATTGGATTGTTTATAACAGGAGTTATTACATCTATATTTGTATTTTTTAATGCCCGCTTTATAGTGAGGGCACTGGGAAATGAAAATGCATACTATTCCCTTGTAGCCTTGGTACCTGCGTTGTTCTTTGTACCAATTATGGCTGCTTTTAGAGGTTTTTTTCAAGGAAGACAGTTTATGGTTCCTACAGCTGTATCGCAAATTTGCGAGCAGTTTTTCAGGGTTACAATGGGGTTAGCCTTAACAATGGCTTTACTTGGAAGAGGAATACCCATTGCAGCTGGTGGAGCTTCCTTTGGTGGTTCCATTGGGGCCATAGCAGGAAGCGTAGTAATGATTATAATATACTTAAAGAGCAGGAAAAAAATAAATGCTGAGATTAACAGCACTTCAATACAAGGAGAAGATCCTGTAGGGAAGATAATAAAGGACTTGCTTGTTATAGCAATCCCTATAACCATAGGAGCAGCCATTGTGCCTATAATGAATTCAATAGATACATTTTTGGTGCTAAAAAGGCTGCAGAGCATTAACTATACTGAAATGGAAGCCAACAGCCTGTACGGGCAGCTGACTGGGCTTGCTCAAACGCTGGTTAATCTGCCACAGGTATTTTCACAGGCTCTAGCTGTCAGTTTAGTTCCTGCCATATCAGAAGCCAATGCAAGAAGAAGATATAATGAAATAAGGAACATAACCAATTCAGGTATAAGAATTACACTGTTAATAGGATTGCCTTGCGGATTTGGACTGTTCATCCTGTCTACTCCTATAATAAATCTCTTATATTATAGGAATTCCATGGAAACAATAATGAGCACAGGAGAAATATTAGGCATCCTATCCTTTAGCGTAATATTTTTAACCCTGGTTCAGTCCCTTACTGCAATTCTGCAGGGGTTAGGAAAGCCATTTATATCTGTAAGGAATCTGTTTATTGGAGCAGTGGTTAAGATAATACTTACATATGTATTGACAGGTATACCGGATATTAATATTAAAGGTGCAGCAATAAGCACTGTAACTGCATATTTCATTGCAGCAGCATTGGATTTAATAAGCGTAAAGAAGTATACAAATGCTAAATTCAATGTAAAAAACATATTTGCAAAGCCTGTTATATCAGTTTTAGGCATGACCGTTGCTGCAAGGCTTGTTTATATAAGTACAGAGTCTGTACTTGGGAACAGGCTATCCACTATTTGTGCAATTTTAGTGGCAGTAGGAGTATATGGCTTGCTCTTATTGCTAACAAGGACTTTAACATATGAGGATTTCAACCTGATGCCCAAGGGGAATAAAATAGCAGACTTGCTGTTGAAATTCAAATTAATAAAGAGGTGAAAGAAGCAAAGGAGAAATAAATATGGGTAAGATTAATGTACTGGGGCTAGGCCCGGGAGATGTTGATTATTTGACTTTAGGTGTTATTAAGAAGTTAAAGAGCGGTATTAAAAACTTTTTAAGAACAGAAAAACATCCTACGGTTGTTTACTTAAGGGAGAATAACATTCCCTATGAATCCTATGATTTTGTATATGAAAGGGAAGATGATTTTGAGGATGTATATGAATATATAGTAGAGGATTTAATAATAAAATCAAATAAGTTTGAAGAAATCAACTATCTGGTACCAGGGAATCCGCTGGTGGCGGAGAAAACTGTGGAGCTATTATTAGCCAGGGAAAGTGAAGATATAAAAATAGATATAATAAGCGGAATGAGCTTTATAGAGCCAATTATACAGATGGTAAAACGGGACCCTGTAAATGGACTTAAAATAGTAGATGGTACCACATTTTCCATGAGGGATATAGATATAAACATAGATTATATTATAACTCAGGTATATAACGAAAGGATTGCTTCAGATATAAAGCTATTGCTTTCAGAGGTTTATGGAGATGAATACGAGGTATATTTAATTAACAGTGCTTCTATAAAGGGTAGGGAGAAGTTATACAAAATACCTCTGTATGAATTGGATAGAAACAAGGATATTGACCATCTCACTAGTATATATGTACCAAAAATGGACAAAATAATAAAGAAAGTTTATGATATTGCCGATAGTATAGTTATAACCCGATTTTTAAGAAGTGAAAAAGGCTGCCCTTGGGATAGGGAACAAACACATGAATCCATAAGGGAAAATGTAATAGAGGAAGCCTATGAAGTTGTTGAAGCAATTGATAATGAGGATTTGGATAGCCTTGTGGAGGAACTTGGGGATTTGCTGTTTCAGGTATTGTTTCACTGTCAGATAGGCCAAGAGAATGGGGAATTCAATCTATACCATGTGACTACAGCACTAAATCGCAAACTAATTCATAGGCATCCGCATATTTTTGGAGAAAAAAAAGTAGAAAAATCTGATGAAGTAGTATATAATTGGAATAAGCTGAAGTATAAAGACAGAAATATTACTGCATACTCTGATATGTTAAAGGATATACCAAAACTTCCTTCTCTAATGAGAAGCTATAAGGTCCAGGAAAGAGCAGCACAGATTGGATTTGACTGGGATAATGTTGATGGAGCGCTGGAAAAGGTGAAGGAAGAATATTATGAAGTTATTGATTCCATTAACAATATTGAAGGTGGTGATGTAGGAAAGATAGAAGAGGAATTAGGGGATTTGCTGTTTGCAGTTGTAAATGTGTGCAGGTTTTTGAACGTAAATCCTGAAGTTGCATTAAACAGGACAATAAACAAGTTTATCAGAAGATTTGAGCTGATGGAAAAGATGAGTACAAAACTTGGTAAAAAGCTGGAAGAAATGACTTTGGAGGAAATGGATAGGCTTTGGGAAGAAACAAAATTACATAAATATTGAAAAGTTGGCAAAATTACAGTATAATGAGAAGGAATTTTGCAATTAATATAGAATAAACTAATAAGATAAAATCAAACAATAAGCTAAAGGAGGAATTTATTTATGAATAAAGCTGAATTGGTTGCTAGCATAGCAGAGAAGAGCAATGTGACAAAGAAAGATGCAGAAAATGTTTTGAATGCTTTTATGGAAGCTGTGCAGGAAGCACTTGCCAAGGGAGATAAGGTTCAATTAGTTGGATTTGGAACATTCGAAGTAAGAGATAGAAAAGCCAGAGAAGGAAGAAATCCAAGAAATCCAGAAGAAGTAATTCAAATTCCTGCATCAAAGGCACCTGTATTCAAAGCAGGAAAGGGACTAAAAGAAGCTGTTAATAAATAAAATCAGGTCATTGACCTGATTTTTTTAGTGGGAGAGGATTTTATGAGAATTGACAAGTTTTTGAAGAATTCCAGAATAATCAAGAGAAGAACTGTTGCAAAAGAAGCTTGCATGCAGGGAAGGGTATTCATAAATGATAAAGTGGCTAAACCTGGAGATTTAGTCAAGCCAGGTGACATAGTTACTGTAAATTTTGGTTCAAATTCCATTAAGGTAAGAGTACTCAGCATAGAAGATAATGTGAAAAAAGATGGAGCAGCAGGACTATATGAATACATAGAATAAAGGCTTTGTTCTAAAAGCCTTTTTTTTTTCATAGATATTAATAATAGAATGTAGGAGGTGGATAATGATGACAGATCAAAACTATAGATTCAGGAATCAGAATATACTTGTTGAAGATAGAAACAGGGTTTCCATTACAGGGGTAGAACAGGTGGAAAGTTTTAATGATAATACAATTATTCTAAGGACTATTAAGGGCGGAATGGTAATAAAAGGGGAAGGGCTTAATGTAGATAGATTAAATTTAGATGATGGAAATGTAAAAATATCAGGAGTAATAAACGGCATTAACTATGTGGAGAAAGCATCAGCTCAAAAGAAAAATCTAATAGGCAAGATATTTAAATAGTATTAGTATAGGGTGTATGCAATGGATACTTCTATAAGGGTTCAATTTTACATCTTTCTGACTTCAGTATATGCTGGATTGCTTATAGGATTAGCCTTTGACTTATATAGGGTTATAAGGTATTTTATTAAACCCAAGAGGATTTTATCAGGTATTGAAGATCTTCTTTTCTGGATTGTTGTTGCAATAATATTCTTTTATATAATAAATAAGAGCAATTGGGGAGAGCTTAGGGGATTTATATTCTTCGGCACCTTTCTGGGAGGTATTATATATATAAAGGTATTAAGCAGAGTGTTGCATCCTCTAATGATGAAGCTGTTTAATGGAATCATGTTCATAACAGGATGGGCTATAAATATGATTAAAATACCATTTGTCAGGGCAAGGAAGATGTTAGTTCCTGGGGTAAAACGCATAAAGAGAATTAAAAGGGTGCCTGTAGATGCTATTAGGGAAATAAGGCGGTATAGAAAAATAATTCTTAAGAAAAAATAGAGGATTTTTTGAATACATGTAGAATGTATAAATCAGGGTGATGGTTATGCGAAAGAGAAGAAAAAGAAAGGGATTTAGATTATGGCACTTTATTATTATGCTGGTTATGTTTTGGCTTGGGAAAACCCTTATTAGCCAGAGTATAATGATGAGGGAACTCAATCTAAGGAAACAGCAACAGCTGGAGGAAATATCAAGGCTGGAAGAGGAAATAAGAGAACTTGAAGCTGAAATCAAAAATAAGGATTCCCTTGAATTTGTTGAAAAAGTAGCCAGAGAGGAGTTGAGACTTGTTAAGCCTAGAGAAATAATATACATAGATATCAATAAGCAAAATAAATTTTTTGCAAATCCTACTAGGTAGTATAATTTATTGACATTAGCTGCATTCTAATATATACTAGGAATGTGATACAATTATATATAAGGAGGAGTATTTCGTATATGCCCGTAACTGTTGGAAAAGTAGTTGAGGGCACGGTCACAGGTATTACAAACTTCGGGGCATTTGTTCAACTGCCTGAAGGGGAAAGTGGGCTTGTCCACATTTCTGAAATATCTGATGATTATGTTAAAAAGGTAGCCGACTACTTGAAAAAGGACCAAAAAGTTAAAGTCAAAATTTTGTCTGTATCTGAAGATGGAAAGATAAGTCTTTCCATTAGACAAGCCAAACCAAAAACCAGCAATCCAATAGAAATCGATTGGAATAAGAGCGACGAAAAACAAAGAAACATGTCATTTGAAGACAAGTTATTAAAATTCCTAAAAGAAAGCAGTGAAAAACAAGACGCGCTAAAGATGAGGGAAGGCAGACGAGGTCTAGGACAAAGATCTAGGGGGCGAAATATGGACTTATAAGATTAAAACCGGATTTACCGGTTTTTTTTATTTTCTGATATAGATATTGGCTGTTTGCTTTATTAGGCTACTAAGTTAAAGTAATAACTTAAGTTAACTTTAACCTAGTTTGTAAAAAGCAGGCTACCAATATAACTGCTGATAACCTGCTTATTTTAAATGGTTCAACATTAAATGTTGTGGTAGATGGTACAATCAGCCAGTCAACATAATGCGTGATGGTAAATAATTCATGGATTTTCCACGGAGTTGGAAACATGGCTTTTCCTGCGTTTCCCATAAACTCCTTAGTATCTTGGTATATGCAATTAGGGATAAATTTGGTAATCCATAAGATTACCGCTCTCCCTTTGGTCTTTGATAACCTAATATTAAGCACATTCGAACTCAAGTTTAACCCTTATGTTGAAATTGTGATTATTCCGATAGCCATAGGCTCTACGTTTTATGTTCTTTACCTTGTGGTTGTTACCTTCTGTAGGGCCGTTTGATATAGGGTAATCATAATAGTTTAAAATGTACGGCAGCCAGTTATCCAGTGTTTTGCAGAAAGCTTTGAGTTCAGGAATATCGTTTTCAAAAATCAGATCCTTGAAGTACTCTATAAAGCTGGCAGCATTCTCCTTGGTTCTAATTTTAAATAATTCCCTGAACTCTTCTTTAATGTAGTGCAACTGCTCTATAACAGGATATTTGGTACAGGCAAGGGTTAGCCACAGGGCTTCTTCTCGCTTAAGGTCTTCTACATTCTTAAGTAAAGCCCAACGGATTTTAAACACTTCACCTTTCTTGCCTTCCTTACGGATACGGTTTTGAATGTGCTTTCTTGCATCATCCACGCATTTGTGAAAGCTCTGAGCTAGGTGGAACCTGTCAATTATGGGCTTGGCATTAGGGAAACACTCAAGGATAGAAGAGCAGTAACCTCGGCTCATGTCCATGGAAACAGCCTCTATCTTTAGTCGTACCTCCTCCGGCCACTCCTTAAGATAGGTTATGACATCCCCTTTCTTCCTGCCAGTAATGATTGCAACAATATTGCCTGTTTCCTGGTTGTATACTACAGTGTTGTAGTTGTGGCCTTTTTTTCTGGCAATATCGTCTATTCCTAAAAGTCTAAGGGGCTCAGGCTTCCGGTGTTCCAATATGGATTCTGCATAGTGGTTGTATATGCTTTGACACTTACCTTCACTAATACCAGCAAGTTCTGCAGCATTTTTGACTGTATTCTTATGGGTAAGCATGAATATATGTTTCTCAAGGGATACAGTCTGACGCTGATATTTTCGGAGGAATTCAAACCGCTCGTCAAAGGGATGCTCAGGGTCGCAGTCGCATATAAACCTTCTTTTCTTTAGCATGATTTCTGTTGACATCTCCCAGATAGGCAAGTGTTTTACCGACTGCCAGCGACTGTCATGAACCTCTTGAGTTATCCTCTTGCATCTGGGACATATAGCAAAATTATATGAGGATGTTGCAAACACCTGAAATATGCCATTATTTACATTGGTAGAGATTATCTCTACCCCTTGCAAACCAATCATATTTTTTATAAAATCATAGTTGGTTTTCAAAATCCGATCACACCTTTCTGTTGTATTCGCATATTTCAGAATAAACGGTGTATCGGATTTTTTCTACTCTTTTTACCAATGCTTTACCAAGGTACTTTATGGAATTGTCAAGGTGCCACAAAATTTAACGTTGAACCTTTTAAATTATAAACAGTTTATGATTTTATACAAAAAAATACATTAAGATGAAAAAACTCCTTTAATCATCAATGACGATAAATATGAGGATAGCAAATTGAAGTTAATTTACTTTAGATTAAGGAAATCAGGAGTTTTTATTTGATTTATGTCAGAAAATTCTTTGCTTTCTACAAGAAGGATTGACAAATTATTTTGCTCTGTTTTGCTACTATATTGAAAAAGGAATTGGGGAGGATTGGAAATGTTTAAAACTGAATATATATCATCTAAAGAAAAAAAGCAAAACAGAACATTGAGCTTCAGTTGGGAATATGTATATCCTGCTGTTTTGGCTTTCTTTATCAGTAGAGCAAGCCTAGTGGACAAGCTGACACCCTTTGGCATAGCTTTTATCTCAGCTTATTTAATATCAGGTAGACCTGGTTTATATGTATTAATATCTACGATAATAGGAATATATACTGTACATGGCATGGCAGGTATGGAATATGCTGTGGCAGCTGTTGCAATAGCTGTTCTATTCAATGCATTAAAGAAAATAAGGGAGTATTCATTAATCCTTACATCATTGCTTAGTTCGTTTATATTCATTCTGACAATGTCCTTATACTCTATAGTATTCAACGATTTTCTAATCTATGACCTATTGGCTCTTGGATTTGAAAGCTTACTGGTATTTACCATGACCTACATATTTTCATACAGCCTTAACCCTAAAATTGAAAGGGCAAAAGTAAGCGAAAGGATTATAAGCATATTTATAACCTTGTCATTGCTGTTGGCAGGACTGCAGGGGTTAAGCATATACGAAATGAGCATTAAAAACCTTATAAGCATTATGATGATTTTATATGCCGGACATACCAAGGGAGCCTTTATTGGAAGTGCCATTGGAATAACACTAGGGGTAGTATCATATATATCCCAGCCAGAGATGCCTTTTATACTATCCATATATGGCTTAGCAGGGCTTTTATCAGGGGTATTTAGAGAACAGGGCAGAATTGGCTCAATATTAGGGTTTGTACTGGGGAACGGTATAATAAGCTTCTATATTAACGGATATGGAATAAGCTTTATAAGTTTGAGAGAGTTAATTGTATCCACTTCATTATTTCTGTTGCTGTATAAACCTATAAATAAAGCACTATCCGAGTATATAGAAGCCATTACCTTTGAGAAGAAAGAAAAATCCTATTCCCATAGAAAGGATGAGGTGACTGTAAATAAGCTAAATGAGCTATCTGAAGTATTTAACGAAATAGGGCAAACCTTTAGAAAATCTGCAGAAGAGAGTAAAGGGTATAATGTTAAGGAAGTATATGAGATGATAGATAATGCTGCCAACAATGTATGTGTGAAATGTGCCATGAGGAAATTCTGTTGGCAACAGAGATTTTACAGTACCTATAATTCCATGTTTAAGATTACAGCGCTTTTGGAGGAAAAGATCCCATTGACAAATGAAGTATTGCCTAAAGCTATAAGAGATTATTGCATAAACAAAGGGGATGTTATAAGGGAGCTAAAAAACCAATTTGATAGATTGAGAGTAAACAGCATGTGGAAGGGAAAAATCATTCAGAACAGGCTGTTAGTATCGGAACAGTTAGAAGGCGTGTCAAAGATAATAAAAAACATGGTAAAGGAGATATATGTAAATCCTACATTTAAGGAAGACGTAGAGGAAATGCTGTTTGAAGAGCTAAAGAAATCAAAGGTGGATGTAACAGATGTAGTAGTAATGGAGCTTGAAAAGGATAATATAGAAGTATATGTGGAAGTGGATAAAGCCTATAAGGAGGTAAATAATCAAGAGAACATAAAAAGGATTGTATCGGAGTCCATTGGAATTCCTCTAAAGTCAGAATACAATATAAATCAGAAGAAGAAGGAAAAACAGAGATTCAAACTTATAAGATGCAACAGATACAGTGCACTGACTGAAGCAGTGACTAAGCCAAATAATCAAAGCAGTATTTCAGGAGATAGCCATACATTTGGTGAAGGAGAAAACATATATTTTGCAGCAATCAGCGATGGAATGGGGGCAGGTAAAAAGGCCTTTAAAGAAAGCAATATAGCCATAAGCCTTATGGAGAAGTTTTTAGAGGCCAAATTTGACAAGGAGCTGGCTCTAAAAACCATTAATTCAGTGTTAATGCTTAAATCGAATGATGAGATATTTACAACACTGGATTTAGCACTAATAGATTTATATACAGGTAAACTTCAGCTGGTAAAATCAGGTGCACCTGCTACCTTCATAAAGAAAAGAGACAGGGTAGAGGTAATTAATTCCCAATCTCTGCCTGTTGGAATACTCAAGGATGTAGATTTTAATATCTACGAGGAATATCTGGAAGACGGGGATATAATAATAATGATGTCTGATGGGGTATTGGAGTCTAATCAGAAGGTTGAAAATCCGGAAAGATGGATGAAAAATGTAATCATAGGCATAGACAGCTTAAACCCCAGGGCAATAGGGGAAGAGATTATAAGAATAGCTACAGAAGCCAATGACGGCAGCGTTTTAGATGATATGACTGTACTGGTAACCAAGATATGGAAAACTGCCTAAGGGCACAGAGGAATGGTTCTTCTGTGTCCTGCTATTTTTTTATTCTGTTTTAGGGTAAATTATTTTTATCGAATGGTTCATTGTGTATAATATATACAGGTGATGATATGAAGGAAAAAGTATTAAAAGCCATTAAGGAACACAACTTAATTGAAAGAGGGGACAATATACTCATAGGAGTTTCAGGTGGTGCAGATTCCATAGCCTTATTGTATGTGCTGCTGGAGATAAGGGAAGAAATTGATTTTAATATATTTGTTGCCCATGTGAACCATGGCGTAAGAGGAGAAGAAGCCCTAGAGGATGAAAAGTATGTAGAGCACACTGCAAAAAAGCTAGGCTTGCCCTATTTTTTAAAGAGAGTAAATATGGATGAATATGCCAGAACAAGGAAGATTTCGTCTGAAGAGGCAGGCAGGGAACTAAGATATGGTTTTTTTAGGGAGATACTCTCAAAAATCGGGGGTGGCAAAATAGCAGTTGCTCACAACAAAAATGACCAGGCTGAAACTCTCCTATTAAGGTTTTTTAGAGGAACAGGTTTAGATGGATTGAAGGGAATGGATTATAGAAATGGAGATATAATAAGGCCTATTTTGGGTATAGAAAGAGAGGAAATAGAAAAATACCTGCAGGATAGGGATATTGAATACAAAACAGACAGAACAAATTTAGAACCTATATATAGCAGAAACAGGATAAGGCTAGAAGTTTTGCCATATATACAGGAATACTATAATCCCAATATAGTTGATACCCTTTGGCGAACATCCAGACTTATGTCCATTGATGATGGTTTTTTAGATGAATATTCCAATAAAGTTTATAATAAAATTGTGAGAAAAAAGGATGAATTTAGTATAATATTAGATGGGAAGATATTTAGAAGGCAGCATAGGAGCATACAAAACAGGATAATAAGAAATTGCATATTTGAACTCAATGGAAACCTTATGGGTATTACAATGAAGCATATTGAAGATGTAATCACATTGTTTCTGGAAAGGGGGACAGGAAAAAGCGTAACACTTATAAACAATTTGGTGGCTAAGACAAGCTATGATGATTTTATAATTGAAAAACCTAATAAAAAGGAAACAAAAGGCTCCATACATAAGTTAATAATCAATGGCTCTACTTATATAGACGAACTAGGATATGAATTTAAAACTGAAGTTAAACCTATCGATAATATGGTGATAGATAATTCAGATAGGTATAAAAAGTACTTTGACTTCGATAAAATAAGTGGGAGTATTTATGTTAGAAACAGGAGAGATGGTGACAAATTTGTACCTTTTGGAATGGAAGGCAGCAAAAAAGTAAAGGATTATTTTATCGATGAAAAGATACCAAGGGACGAAAGGGATAGGATACCCATTATAGCTGATGATAAAAATATTATATGGATAGTTGGCTATAGAACAAGCCAACTTTATAGGATAACGGAAAACACTAAAAACGTAATAATGATTCAATTGGTAAAATAGCATAATAAGGAGGATGTAAATGGACAATATTATCAAGGAAATACTGGTAACTGAAGAACAAATACAATCAAAGGTAAAGGAACTGGGTGAAAGGATAACTGAAGATTATCAGGGAAAGGATTTAATGTTGGTTGGAATACTAAAGGGCGCTGTAATGTTCCTGTCTGATTTAGCCAGGAATATTAAGCTTCCTGTTATGATAGATTTTATGGCAGTTTCAAGCTATGGAAGCTCATCAGAATCTACTGGAATTGTTAGAATAATAAAGGATTTGGAAAGCAGCATAGATGGCAAGGACATATTGATAGTGGAGGATATAATAGATACCGGACTTACCTTATCCTATTTAACAGATAACTTAAGAAAAAGAAGAGCAAAAAGCGTTAGGATTGTTACCCTTTTGGATAAACCTGAAAGAAGAAAGGTTGAAGTCCCCGTTGATTATACCGGATTTGTGATTCCAGATGAATTTGTAATTGGATATGGAATAGATTATGCCGAACAGTATAGGAATCTCCCTTTTGTTGCAGCACTAAAGGAAGATGTATATATGAAGAAAAATAAAGTATAATCCGGCAATGTTGTTTTTTTACAGCATATGTGGTATAATTTTAAGATAATTTGAAATAGACGGAAAGGAGGACTATTATTGAGAAAGTTTTTCCGAGGAACAAGCATCTACTTGCTTTTGCTGATAATCATTATTTTTGTTGTGTCCATGATAAATCAAGACGTAGAGCGAGTTATGGAAATAGATGTAACCGAACTGGTTAGAAGACTTAATAATGATGAAGTGGAAAGCATTGTAGAATCCGGTAATGTATTAAGTGGAAAGTTTAAAGATGGTACCCAGTTTTCAGTAGTATTACCACAGAATATGGCGGATACCTTTTATCATGATTATTTAAAGGATAAGGTAGATAATGAGGAGATAAGGTATGTAGGAGAACAGCCACCTTCAGAGCCCTGGTTTATTTCAGCTTTACCAACTATATTTCTGATATTGATAATAGTAGCATTTTGGTTTACATTTATGCAACAATCCCAAGGTGGAGGTAGCAGGGTTATGTCCTTTGGCAAGAGCAGAGCTCAGCTTGTCAAGCCAGAGGAAGGAAAGAGAATTACATTTGATGATGTTGCAGGGCTGGAGGAGGAAAAGGAAGAGCTTAAGGAAATAGTTGATTTTCTAAAAAATCCAAGAAAGTTTATTGAGCTTGGTGCCAGGATTCCTAAGGGGGTTTTGCTTGTTGGACCTCCAGGCACAGGAAAGACATATTTGAGTAAGGCAGTGGCTGGAGAAGCTGGGGTACCATTTTTTAGTATATCTGGTTCTGATTTCGTAGAGATGTTTGTTGGAGTTGGTGCCAGCAGGGTAAGAGATTTATTCGAGCAGGCTAAAAAGAACGCACCCTGTATAGTTTTCATAGATGAAATTGACGCAGTTGGAAGAAGAAGAGGTGCTGGTCTTGGCGGAGGACATGATGAAAGAGAGCAGACTTTAAACCAGCTGCTTGTGGAAATGGATGGATTTGGAACCAATGAAGGCATTATAGTGATGGCTGCAACCAACAGGCCGGATATCCTTGACCCTGCCATATTAAGGCCAGGCAGATTTGACAGGCGTATTACTGTAGGTTTACCTGACATTAAGGCTAGGGAAGAGATTCTTAAAATTCATACAAGAAATAAGCCTTTAGATGATGATGTTGATCTGAAGGTTGTAGCAAAAAGGACTCCAGGATTTACACCCGCTGATTTAGAGAATTTAACTAATGAAGCGGCACTTTTGACTGCAAGAAGAAACTTAAAGAAAATACCAATGCATATTATAGATGAAGCTTCTATTAAAGTAATTGCAGGTCCTGAAAAGAGGAGCAGAGTCATAAGTGAAGAGGAAAAAAGGCTTACTGCTTACCACGAGGCAGGTCATGCCATTACATCAAGGCTATTACCCAATACAGATCCAATTCATATGGTGACCATAATTCCAAGAGGAGGAGCCGGTGGATTTACTGCGTATTTGCCAGAACAGGACAGATATTATATGACAAAGAAAAAGATGGAAGACCATCTTGTAAGTCTATTAGGCGGAAGAGCAGCTGAAGCATTGGTCCTTGATGATATTAGCACTGGAGCACAAAACGATATAGAAAGAGCAACAAAATTGGCAAGGCAAATGGTTACTCATTATGGTATGAGCGAAAAGCTTGGGCCAATGACCTATGGCACAGATGAAGAGGAAGTATTTGTGGGAAGGGACTTTGGAAGAACGAGGAATTATAGTGAGGAAGTAGCTGCAGAAATAGATAGAGAGATGAGAAGCATTATAGATAAAGCTTATAACAAGGCTGAACAGCTGTTAAGAGATAATATTAACAAGCTTCATAGAGTTGCAGAAGCCTTATTGGAGAAAGAAACCCTTGATGCAAAGGAATTTGAGGAAATATTTGCAAGTGCTTAAGAAAAGGCTGTTAAATATTGGTTGCATTTTATTTAAGAAAAAATAAAAAAATTTTATAAAAAAAGAAGGAATTTGAAAATTAATGTAGAATATAATTAATAAGGGGTAGTTTTAAAAATTAAATAGTATTATTAATATTACATCAAATTTTATTTAGTACTGCTTTATTTGTGGCAATGAGGGTTAAAACCAAATTGCTTAGCAGATAAAACCCAGTATTAATGACTTTCTATTGTCATTATTACTGGGTTTTTATATTTATAGAAAAGGAGGGGTAATAGGAGGAATAGCATTGTTTTGCGTTATTAAAAACAAAAAAACAAAAAAATAAAAAACTAAATAAAATGAAAAGAGGTGTAATTGATGAAAAAAAGAAAATTAAAGCTGTTTCACAAGATTTTTATTGGTTTGTTTTTAGGTATTATTTTGGGTATCATACTAAGTTCAATAGGTAAGGACCACCCAGTTGTAGTTAGTATTTTGCCGTGGCTAGGATTGTTAGGCGATATATTCCTAAGATTAATCAAAATGGTAGTAGTTCCATTAGTTCTGTTTTCAATAACTAGTGGTGTAGCTAGTTTAACTGAAATAAACAAGTTAAGAAGCATAGGAATCAAAACAATACTTTTCTTCTTTGGAACAGGATTTTTGTCAATAGGAACTGGATTAGTTATGGCAAACATATTTAAACCAGGTGCAGGCTTAAACATTGCTGAATTAGGTGCAGGAGCAGTGGAAATGAAAGAGCTCCCAACTGTATTTGAATCCATATTAGGACTGTTTCCAGAAAACATTTTTGATTCATTGTCAAGAGGGGAAATGCTACATATTATTTCCTTCTGTATATTTATTGGAGCAGGATTGCTTTTAATGGGGGAAAGAGGAAAGCCTATTGTAGACCTAATTGATAGAGCTTCTGAGCTTATGTATAAGGTAGTAGATATTGTTGTACAATTTACTCCTGTAGGAGTATTTGGCCTTATGGCAAAGGCTGTAACAACATTTGGAGTAGGAATATTTGGACCTGTATTTAAGTTTATATTAGTAGATTATGGTGCAAATATATTCAACTTATTAGTATGGTATTCCTTAATACTTTATTTCATAGCAAGGGTAAATCCAATAAAATTCTTCAGAAAGGGATTTGAATCCTGGGCAATAGCTTTCAGTACATGTACTAGTGCTGCTGCTCTTCCAGTAGCAATGAGAAATGCAGTAAATGAAATGGGTATTCCAAAGGAAACTGCAAGTTTCGTATTACCTCTAGGTGCTACTGCTAACATGAATGGTACTGGTATATATTTTGGACTTATTGTAATGTTTGCATCTCAATTGTATGGTATACCAATTTCAATTAGCCAGCAGATTATGCTAGTTTTAACTGCAACCTTGCTATCTATAGGATGTGCTGCAGCTCCTTCAACAGGGCTTATTATTTCAATTGCACTGTTGACAAACTTGGGAATCCCATTGGATGCTATAGCATTAATAGCAGGAGTATATAGAATTGTTGACCAGATACACACTTCTACAAACTCATTAGGAGATTTAGTTGTTGCAGTTGCTGTATCTGCTTTAGAAGGTGATTTAGATAAAGATTTATTACACAATGGCGGTATGTTCGCTGAAAAGCAAACTGCTTAAGATTTATTTTAAATAGTAAAAGGAAAACGTATTACAAATAATTAGGAGGGATTTAGATGAGTTTAAACAAAGCTCCAAAAAACAATGTATTTTATAGGAACCAAAATTGGCATTATCCTCGCATTGTAAGAGGAGAGGGAATATACCTTATTGGAGAAGATGGAAAGAGATATATTGATGGATGTTCTGGTTCTGCAGTAGCCAATATAGGCCATGGAAATAAAGAAATAGCAGAATTTGCAAAAGAACATATAGAAAGAATAGCATTTACTCACCTATCACGCTGGACAGTGGATTCAATAGAAAAATGTGCAGAAAGAATAGTTAAATGGAGTCCTGAAGGATTAAACCACGTGTATTTTGTATCTGGAGGCTCAGAAGCTACAGAAACAGCTATAAAAATGGCTAGACAATATTTTGTTGAAAGGGATGGCCATAAGACTAGCAAATGGAAAATCATATCAAAATGGTTTTCCTACCATGGAGCTACATTAGGGTCACTATCCATGACTGGTAGCATTGGAAGAAGGAAGATTTATGACCCATTATTATCCAATTTCCCAAAGATCAACCAGTTCTACCATTACAGAAATCCATGGGGAGCTAAAACTTTAGAGGAGACAAGCATATTGGCAGCTCAAGAGCTGGAAAGAGAAATATTAAGACAAGGTCCTGAAAACGTTGCTGCATTTATTTCGGAGCCAGTAGTTGGTTCTGCAGCTCCAGGAGTACACCCAGAAAAGATTTACTTCGATATGGTAAGAGAAATTTGTGATAAATATGATGTTCTGTTTATAATGGATGAGGTTATGGCCGGAACAGGCAGAACAGGCAAGAAAATGGCTAGTGAACATTTCGATGCTAAACCAGATATTCTTGTAGTAGCTAAGGGATTAAGCTGTGGATATACACCAATAGGCGCAGCAATTTGCAACGATGAAATATTCGACACCATAATGGTAAAAGGTTCAGGGAACTTCATCCACGGACATACTTATGCAGGTAATCCATTATCCTGCGGAATAGCTAATAAGGTTATGGAAATTGTTGAAAGAGAAAACTACATTGAAAACTGTGCAATCCAAGGAGAATACCTAATGGAAAAACTACAGGCTCTATATGAATATCCAATAGTTGGAGATATAAGAGGAAAGGGCCTTATGATTGGTATCGAATTTGTAAAAGATCAAAAGACTAAGGAACCATTTGAAACATCTGTAAACGTGAAAGGAAAGATTACTGACAATACCTTAGAAGAAGGTTTAGTAGTATATCCTGGTGGAGGATCTGTTGATGGAGTAAGAGGAGACCACATATTATTAGCACCACCAATTAATATTACTAGAGAAGAAGTTGATCTATTATATGATAGACTGGAAAGAGCAATTAAAAAGACTACTGACCAGGTACTAGGAGAGAAGGCGTTCTAAGGAGGCTTTAAAATGGATTATAGAAAGAATAAGTTAATAATAACAGTAGCACCTACTGGAAATGTTCCTACAAAGGAATCTAATCCAAATACCCCTGTTACTGTTGAAGAGATAGTGGAGGACATAATAAGATGTAGAGAGCTGGGGGCATCTGTAGCTCATATACATGTCCGCGATAAGGAAGGCAAACCTACAAGCGATAGAGAGATATATAAACAAGTATTAGAGGAATTGGAAAGGAGAAACTGTGATATTATAACTCAAGTGTCAACAGGAGCAAGAGGTGGAGGAAATACTATAGAGTGGAGAGGCCAAATGCTGGATTTGAATGCTGAAATGGCAAGTCTGTCCACCGGTTCTTCAAACTTTCCTACACAGGTAAATGCAAACTCATTTGAGTTAATTGAAGCATTGGCTGAAAAAATGTATGCGCACAATATCAAGCCAGAAATTGAAGTTTTTGATTTAGGCATGATTGACAATGCAATATATCTGCTTAAGAAGGGCGTGCTGAAGGCACCATTGCAATTTAACCTGGTTATGAATGTAAGAGGGTCAGTATCTGGCACCCCAAGGAATTTACTGCATATGGTAGAGTCATTACCAGAAGGTTCTACTTTTACAGTGTCTGGTATAGGTCAAAGCCAGGTACCTATGCTGACAATGGCTATACTTCTAGGTGGTAATGTCAGAACTGGATTAGAGGATACAATTCTCTATGATAAAGGCATATTGGCTACCAATGCAATGCTGGTAGAGAGAGTAGTTAGAATTGCCAAAGAACTGGGAAGAGAAATAGCTACTCCAGACGAAGCCAGGGAGATATTAGGACTTAGAAAAAAGGAAAAAGGCTGCGCATGTTAGTGCAGCCTTTTTAAAAGGTATTTGTAAAAAAAAGAAGGAATATTGTCAATAAATGTAGAAAGTATATCATGGAGGTGAATAAGATGAGGCAGGTCCGTGACTTTGGAGAGGACACAGTATACTTTGTATCTTATGCGAAACTTCCTGATAATACTTCTGTTACTAATCTCCATAAAGTAGTTGGGGTAGGATTTCTGATAAATACCAAAACAGGCATAATAGAAGATGTAATGGTGACTTTAATATCAGACCTGTGTAAGGATTTCCTAGCTCATTTAATGATTGGGCATAATATTGAACGAGATGGTGTAGATGCCCTTGTGGAAAAAGTAGAGAAAAGATTTTTTGGAGCTTCGCAAAAAGCAGTTATTGTTGCTATTAAAGGAGTTTATAAGAGATATTTACAGTGGAAACAGGAAACAAATTAATAGAAACACTGCTTTATTTGAAACAATACGGGTAAAACCAAATTGTATATCAAATAAAATCCAGTACTAATGGCTTATAGGCATTAGTACATTTTTTTAGAAATTGAGATTTACATCCAAAATTTTTATTTGGAGTACTAATAGAATTGTGCGAAAGGTAATCTAGAGGGGAGGACAAAAATGAAGGAGAAAATCGACAAGCTCCTGGAAACCAGGAAAAAAATTGAACTTGGTGGCGGAGAAAAGAAAATACAGAAACAGCACAGCGAAGGCAAGCTGACAGCAAGGGAAAGAATAAATCTATTGCTGGATGAAG
>DUMS01000060.1 GCA_012839745.1 Tissierellia bacterium | reverse complement strand
TATCAGTTATATTCATGAACAGTAGTACCTTTAGTATTACTAATATTGGGAATATCATTGTAAACCTCCACATTATATGATAGTTATTATATTACACCAAAGGTTTAATTGGTGCAAGTTATTATACATTGGCAGCTATTTAAGCTGCGGTACCGTTTTTCTCAGCTCTATCTGCTTCTTGAAAAGCTGCCTGTATATGCTGTCCCTCTTTGATTCCGGAATATTTGTATAGCGAAGGTTAAAATACCTGTAAGGGCCAAAACTATAACTATTTACAATAACTCCCGTTATATCGATACTAAGGTCATCAAAAAGTATCCTTACTTTTATCGGCTTATTGAACATGCTGTGGGTTATTTTATCAATTAAATTGTAGCTTTTGCCCACATAGAAAGACAGGGAATCCCCTCCAATCTTCGTTATCTCTATGGGAATTGGACTATTGTCCTCTGGCTCATATAACACGCCATCCAGGTTCCACAGCAAGCTAAATGTATTTGCTGATGGAATTAGCTTAATGGACGAAATATAAAACTGATTATTCACGAAATCCTCTACTTTCGCATAATAATAGTTTATATTTTTCAGGTCCTTGATGGCTATTTCAGCGCTTGTAATATCTGCCATGCTTATTTCCTGCACTTCAGATTTTTTTGATGGTTTGAATATATAGTAGCCATTCAAATGAATCAGTGTACCTTCTATAATAGTCAAATTGTCTTTCTGGTTTATTATAAGGGTGCTTAATTCCATATCCTGTATCAGGTTTTCATCTAACTGATTCTGAGCTTTTATGAGCCTTTCTGCCATTATATCCACCAGGTAAGGATGAAATTGCTTTCCCCTGTTTTTATACAGCTCCTTAATAACATCCTTTAAAGCCATTGCCCTCTTGTACGGTCTTTCAGACAGCATTGTATCCACAGCATCAGCTATGCCGATTATATAGCTGTCAAAGGGAACTTCTTCTTCTTTAAGTCCTAAAGGATACCCTTTGCCGTCATACCTTTCATGATGGTATTTAATAATTTTTGGAATATCCTTTAATAAGGGGATATCATGTAATATGACCTGTGAGATCCTGTGACCTATTATAGAATGTTCCTTTACCACAGCATATTCCTCTTCAGTAAGCTTTCCAGGCTTGTTTAATATCTGTGTATCAATGAGGCATTTCCCAATGTCATGCAATAATCCTGCATAGGTTAATCTGGTCAGCTTTTCCCGGTCATAGCCTAATATCATCCCAATTTCCCTGCACCAATTGGCTACATTAAAGCTGTGATTAGGAAGGTATTTTTCCTTGTTCTCCAGTATCTCTACAAATATGGAAATAATATTTATGGCTTTTTCTATATCCCTAAGATTGTCCAATACTATTGTATACAGCTTTGAAATATCTGAAATCAAATCAATAAGCTCTTTTTGAAATATGTCCCTGGGAAAATCCTTATGGTTACTGGTACCCAGGTATATGCTGCCTATAAGCCTTAAAGAATTACCATGCAAATCAGCGGCTTCAAATATTGGTATATATACCTCTGACTTCATCCCTTCTATTAATATGGGGTACATGCTATTCTCATGGACTTCAACTATATCCTTTATGCTTATAAGATTCTTAATTGCCCTATGTATTTCCTTGTTAATGAAAATTACCTCCGGAATCCCTAAATCCGATAATTTGCTGTACCGAACGTATTTGTTCTTTACTATGGCTATATTTCTTGAGTCGTTAAATAATAATGACAAACAGATATCATAATCCAAAGTGTCTGCTATTCTGCTCTGCAAATCTATTAGCTTGTTCCTTACGGTATTAGCCTGACTCTTAATCCAGGTGCTGGAGTTTAAGTCTATTTTTATTACCAACTTGTGCACCTCCAAAATATGTACTTTATCTTTTGCTTTAACAGAAGCATACAGATGAAATATGTCACACAATATCGATTATTGTCATTCAACAATTATGATTATATTCTATTGAAATTTCAATTTTCAGTCAACAATTTAAGCAAATACCTCTATATATTCCCTTAAGCTTTAACAAAAAAGCGAATACTTGAACTCAAGTATTCGCCAATTACCTATACCAGTTTTCTTTTTACCATTTCTGTAACTACAAAGCTTGCAACATCCTCTGCAAAAGTTCCTGCGCCGAATCCCGCATCATATCCCAGTTCCTTTGCCAGCTCATGGGAAATCCTTGGTCCGCCGCATACTAGTATAACCTTATCTCTTATGCCTTCTGCTTCCAGCAATTCTACAAGCTGCGTAAGGTTTGGAATGTGCACATCCTTTTGAGTTACAACCTGTGAAACAAGTATTGCATCTGCATTTAGTTCTATAGCCTTTGCCACCAATTCTTCATTGGGAACCTGGCTTCCCAGGTTATATGCATCTATGCCTTCATATCTCTCCAGCCCGTAGTGGCCGGCATATCCTTTCATGTTCATTATAGCATCTATTCCAACTGTATGAGCATCTGTACCGGTACATGCACCTACTATAACAACATTTCTCTTGATGTTTTCCCTTATATACTCTTCTACCTGTTCCTTATCCATTACTTCAACATCTACCTTAGGTACTTCTATCTTAGTATAGTCTACAGTTTGAGTTGCCTTTGCGTATACTATAAAATAGCTAAAACCTACCAAATCCTTTGAATAGACTACTGAAGGCTCTTCAAGTCCCATCTTCCTGACTAACTGTCTGGCTGCCTCTATAGCTTCATCTCCGTAGGGCACAGGCAATGTGAAGCTTAGCTGCACCATTCCATCGTTTAGTGTATCTCCATAAGGTTTAACCTTTGTTAAGTCCACCTTCATTACCTTTCACCTCCAAGCATCAGCTCAATAAATGGATTGAAATAACCTGGATCCTTTTTAGCTACTCCATCTAGTCCTTTGCCGCCAGTTCTTGACCTTTTTACTCCTCCAAATTTACCCTGTTCTATTGTAGCAAACAGGCCTTCTCTTTCAATTTGTCTCAATAGCTCTTCTGCCTTCTTTAGAACTTCCTGAGCCCTGGTTTGAATAATGCCGCCTTCTTTGAACATAATCTCATCTCCAAGATTTCTTGCATTGTTGAATATATACTTGGCATTTTCAAGGGACAGGTATCTATCATGCAGGTGAGGAGTGTGAATTGCCTCTGTCAGCATTCCTAACAGCTGAATTCCTTGGTTAGTCATTATGGAAACCAGGTTAAACATTGCATTCTGCAGATGACCTTTGAATATGTTTCCAGTCATATATTTTGTTGGAGGCATGTATTTTAATGGTGCTTTAGGGAATATCTCTCTTGCCATTTGAGCCTGAGCCAGTTCCAACAGGAATCCATTTTCAATATCGGGGTTCATTTCAAAGGCATGGCCTAATCCCATTTGCTCCTCTGGAATACCTGCTTTAAGTGCAAACTGCTCGTTTATGAATTGGGATGCCAGTACTGTATGGGCTTCCTCTACTGCATCTGCTGTTGTAAGGTAATTGTCTTCTCCGGTGTTTATGATTATTCCTGCAAATCCGTTTATAACCCTTGAGAAGAATTGGTCTACTAATGTTCTCTGCATGTTGATGTCCCTGAATAGTATTCCATACAGTGCATCATTCAGCATTACGTCCAGCCTTTCCATAGCGCCCATAGCTGCAATTTCAGGCATGCACAATCCTGAGCAGTAGTTGCAAAGCCTTATATATCTTCCTACTTCCTGTCCAACTTCATCCAGAGCCTTTCTCATGATTCTGAAGTTTTCCTGAGTTGCATAGGTTCCTCCAAATCCTTCAGTAGTTGGACCATAAGGTACATAGTCTAATAAGCTCTGTCCTGTAGTTCTGATTACCGCTATTATGTCTGCACCTTGTCGGACAGCTGATTTAGCCTGCTCTACGTCTTCATATATATTGCCTGTAGCAACTATTACATACAGGTAAGGCTTCCTTCCTTCTCCAAGAACGGATATAAGCTCTTCTCTCTTTTTCCTGTTGTTGGCAATCTTTTCTACTGCCACCTTTGCCATGTCAGTTACTGTTTCTTTAATCTTTTCTTCACTGGCTGTTGGAAGGCGAAGTATATCCAGTTCCTTTCTTGATACTTTCTCAGCAATTTCCTGTGGAGTATCTCCAGTCTGAACAACTGCATTTCCCAACCAGTAGGCTAATCCTCTTCCTAATCCATTTCCTTCCTTTATGCTGTCTACTAATACGTTTGGCAGTGGCTTTCCAATGTCATCAACACCATCTACTCCTAATAGCCTAGCTATTGTTCTCTCTGTAGCAGTTGTGGTATGAAGGTCTATGAATTTTTGAACCTCATCAACTATTTTCCTAGCTGAATTTCTTGAACTATCAATTAGCGTTTGATCCAAATTTAATTTACTCAAATGCTTCACATCCTTTCTTTCTTCATTTGAAATAAGACAAGAGAACCGTCCCTCTGTCTTATTCTTGTTCCAGATTTTTTTCTGCCAGTTTTATTATTTCAGGATTTAATCCCATTATTCGGGCTATATTTATGGCATCCTTAGGAACCTGGGCAACTTTTTCCACTTCCATAAGCTCATAATTCATAAGGGAATTGATAACTTCCAGCCTGTCAGAAGTTAATCCATATAGCCTTGATTCCAGCTCCTTGAAGTTAATATTGGATAGGCCTACTACCTGAAGATGAAGTATGCCTTCCATATCTCCTATATTATCATAATGGGTTGTCATTATGGTTATGGATGGCTTCTCCTTTAAGTACTGTACTATTGCCTTTGATATGGCATAGCCTTCCCGCGGGTTGGTACCTCTTGCCAGCTCATCCACCAGTATCAGCCCTTTTTTATCCGCAATTTCTATGGCCTCTTCAATAAGCTTTATCTCACTTCCAAAGGTACTCAATCCCCGGTCTATGGATTGAAGGTCCCCTATGGAGGATTTAATAAATCCGTTAAGTCCCAGAGTCATTTCCTCAGCTGGTACAAATAATCCATGCTGAGCCATACATGCCAACAGCCCTATTAGCTTCAGGCTGACTGTCTTTCCTCCCATGTTAGCTCCTGTAATAACAGTAACACCTTCCTTTAAGGAAACTGATATAGGAGTAAACCTCAGCCCCTTCTTATTTAGCATCTCTTCTATTTTAGGATGCCTTCCCTTTTTTATGCTGATTATATGGTCTGATACTATATTTGGCTTTACTGCCTTAATTTCCACAGCAAGCATGGCCTTAGCCATAAGAAAATCCAGCTTTCCTATATTGGCAATATTTCTCCATATTTTTTTAGCTGAGCTGTTTACCTTATCGGTAAGTGATTTCCTTATCCTCTCTTCCTCTTTTTCCTCTTTGTCCTTAAGAACCAGAAGCTTGTTTTCCAGCAGCAGAACATCCTCAGTTTTCCTGATGGAGTATTTTATATAAAGGTAGTTTTCAGATATATAGGAAAGATATGGATGGTTCTTTAGCTTATCAACAAGGTTGATATTTTCCTTTGGTACTGTAACAGTTCCATCAGGGTTAATTCTAATGTTTATATCCTCTTCCACCTTTTCCTTGGCAGCTTTCCTGGCTTTTTTTATATCTCCTTCAATATTTCTTATCTCTTGCCTTATATTCCTTAGCTCATCCGAATAGCTATCATATATATAAAAAGTGCATATGCCTGTATTATCTGGATCCAAGCTTTTTTCCAGCTCTCTTACGGCTTTAATATCGTAATCCTCTATTTTTCTCTCAGCAAGTATTGCTTCCAGGTCCCTGACTGAAAAAAGAAAGCTTTTTATTTCAAAAAGCTCCACTTCAGATAGAATCATTCCCTTCATTGCCCTTTGTATTGTGTTTCTTATATCCTTTATGCTGCAAAATACAGTGTGAATGCTATTTATAAAACCATCGTCGAGAAAGGGCAAAAGCCTGTCAATTCTATCCAGCTCCTCCCTTAAGGATTCCTCTTCTCCTGGCAGAAAGGCTTTCATCTTCTTCTTGTACATAAGTCCATAGGGGGTCTTAACATTTATCTTATCCAATATATATTGAAAATCCAGGGAGCTCATTGTTTCATTGTTCATGAATTCCAATTCATACACCCCCCAGCATCAAATCTACAACTGGTATATCCTTGACATAATGCCTTGTTCTTCTTAAAAATTCCTCCGGGTCAAAGTAGTAGCCTTGAGGTGCATAGGGATTTAAGGTTACCGCTACCAGGTTTATTGGATAGAGTACCTTTACATTGATTCCATATCGCTGATACATTATCCAATCCTTTGGAGATACGAATATTCTGGTGCCGTCAGATATTACAATATCTACATTTTTGTACTTGTCAGTTGTAAGGATTATGTCCTCCAGGGTTTTGCCAATAAGGGACCCTGTAATAACTACATACCTGGAATCGTCCCTTAGGTTTTCTCCAATAATCCTGCCACCGCTTAAGGCTGTTTTAATATCCAGAGTCTTGACATTTAAATCCTTATCTATTATTGCTATTTCTCCTCTATCCATTAGCCCTTCTATGATTTCCCTCGCCTTGGAATCCTCTATGGAAGGCAGTTTAAACAGATTTACCAGATGGACTGTTTCTTCAATTACTCTGTTCATATCTCTGCTTAAAACAGCTCCTGTAGCCAATATAGTTGCTTCAGAAATAGATGGAGCTGCAGAAAACTTTCTGTCTATCGCTCCATCTATGATTACCATATCCGCTCCAAGGCTAAAAAGGATATTTGTAATATCCTTTATTTCCTTGGCAGTTTGAGGTCCTGATATCTGTAAATATCCGCTTACCTTTACCTTTCCGATCAAAATGTTTCCTAAGGGGGTTCTGTAGTCTGTTACTTTCATGATTTCCACAGTAGCATCGCTTATGGACAATAAGGTTGAAGTGGTTACCACTATTGTTCCTTCTTCGACAAATATCTTAGGCTTTTCCGTTTCTGTCAGCACATCCACCGATTCCCCATCTCTTCCTGTTGACAGAATTCCAATTGTAATCCCTAGGCTTAGGGTTTCACCTATAATATGGTTTAATGCTACTGTTTTGCCGCTGTTTTTGGCCATTCCTACTATGGATATTGTTTTGTATTTTCCATGAATGCTGCTAATTAGCACTCAATCCCCCCCTTTAGATTAATTAAAATATATATCAACTTTATTCAGCTTTGAATTTACGCTGTTTTCTTGCCAGGTCCTTTGGCTCCATTGCTCTTACTTCTGGTCCTTCTAACAGCTCTGCAACGCCTGTAGTTAATTTTGCCCTTTCTCCTCTGCATGTTGGGCAGTTGCATGGTTCTTCAATATACTGAGGTTCTGTATAGGTTGTTATAACTCCTTCATAGTTTCTTAGAACTATCTTAGTTGGTGACTGGCTTATTACGTATTGAGGCATAACTGGAGTCTTTCCTCCTCCTCCAGGAGCATCTACTACAAATGTAGGTACTGCATATCCTGAAGTATGTCCTCTTAATGCTTCAATTATTTCTATACCTTTTGAAACCTTGGTTCTAAAGTGTTCAATTCCCATTGAAAGGTCGCACTGATAAATGTAGTATGGTCTGACTCTCATCTTTACCAGTTTATGAACTAATTCCTTCATGATATGAGGGCAATCGTTTACTCCTCTTAGCAATACTGATTGGTTTCCAAGTGGTATACCAGCATCAGCAAGCTTTCTGCAAGCTTCCATTGCTTCTGGTGTTACTTCCTTTGGATGGTTAAAGTGAGTGTTTAACCATATTGGATGATATTTCTTAAGCATGTTTACCAGGTTGTCTGTAATTCTCATTGGCATTACTACTGGAGTACGTGATCCAAGCCTTATTATTTCTACATGAGGAATCTTTCTCAATTCGCTGATGATGTACTCCAATCTTTCATCAGATACAAGCAGTGCGTCTCCACCTGATAGCAATACGTCTCTAACCTGTGGTGTATTTCTAATGTACTCAATGCACTTGTCTATTCTGTCCTTTGGTACTCCTGAATCCTGTTGCCCTGCAAATCTTCTTCTGGTACAATGTCTGCAGTACATTGAGCATTGGTCTGTTATTAAGAACAATACCCTGTCAGGATATCTGTGAGTAAGTCCTGGCACTGGAGAATCCTCGTCTTCTGCCAATGGGTCCAACAGGTCTGCTGAACTCTTATGAGTTTCCATTATTGTTGGTACTGCCTGCATTCTGATTGGGTCCTTAGGATCATCTGGATCCATCAATGATGCATAATATGGCGTAATACCCATTCTGAATTTTCCTAATACTTCTTGTATATCCTTCTTTTCCTGTTCTGTTAGGTTTATTATTTTCCCAAGAGTGTCTACATCGGTGATTCTATTTCTAACTTGCCATTGCCAATCATTCCATTGTTCTTCTGTTACATCTTTCCACAGTTCTATGTCTTTAAAATGCCTCATTGTTTGAACACTCCTTTCATTTTTTAATTGACAATTATCCGGGCAGGAGCTTATGGCCTATTAATATGCCCATATACCCGCCCTGCAAATTGCCAACTGTTTATATTTAAATATATATTCCGGAAATTTTATGCGTACAGCTCTTCGAATACCTTTCTTAGAGGTTCGCATTCTCTCATTATTTGCAGTGATATTTCTGCATGTCCCTTTGTATATCCATTTCCTATTAGCATTGTTACATCCTTGCCTACTCCTTCTGCTCCTAATGCTGCCTTTGTAAAGCTTGTTGCCATGCTGAAGAAGTAAACCAGGCCACCGTCTTTAGTACATAATATGCTTGACATTTCTGTATTTGGAATGTTTACAGTATTTATTACTATATCTGCCATTTGTCCATTGGTTGCTTCGCTAACCTTTTCCATTAGTCCTACAGCATCAGTAGCATTAGCCTTTATGTATACATCTGCCAGGCCTAATGACTTAACCCTGTTAATAGTTTCTTCTCTTGAACCTACGCAAATAACCTTTCCTGTAACTCCTGCTCTTTTCTTTGCTTCATATAGGCATAACATTCCTGATTTGCCTGTTCCACCTATAACTACTACTGTATCTCCTGGCTTAACCAATTTTGCTGTTTGAGCTGGAGCTCCTGCTACGTCAAGTACTGATAGAGCTAAAGTTTCTGGCAGGTCTTCTGGAAGCTTTGCATATATTCCTGATTCAAACAGTATTGCTTTTCCTTTAATATCTACCTGGTCTATTTCTGGTCTTACTTCCAGTATTTCCTCGATTACCAGTGGTGTTAATGATAAGGAAACCAGTGTTGCAATCTTGTCTCCTACCTTCAGGTCTGTTTTGCCTTCTAATGCTGGTCCAATCTGCTCAACAGTACCTATTAGCATTCCACCTGAACCCGTTACAGGATTTTGATGCTTTCCTCTTTCTGCAACAATACCCATCATGATCTTCTTGATTTCTTCAATATCTCCTTTTGCTTGCTCTTTTATCTGAGTAAAGCTTGCTGAGTCAACGTTTAATGTCTGTACATTAATTAAAATCTCATTGTCATATATCTCCATAGTATTGTCAATTTTTAGAGCTGGTTGAGGTAGTACTCCCTTTGGCTCAATTACTCTATGTGTTCCATATGGATTTCCTTTTTTCATATTCATATTCCTCCTTTACAAAATATCTCACCGTTTATAATTAATGCAATTACCGTGCCAAGTTTTTTTAAAGAACAAATAGCCATATTTTAAAGCTTTTTGTTAAATAAGTGTCAATTATAAAGCTATTTGCTGCCCAATTTTAGGCATCCCTTTTCAGTCCATATTTTGATATCTTATACTGCAGTGTCTGTCGTGGTATATTCAGCATTTCCGCCGTATGGCTGATGTTGTAGTCAGTCTTTTCCAGAGCATCCAGTATCAATTCCTTCTCAACAGTTTCCAAAGCTGACTTTAGAGACTTATCAGGATTTTTGATTTCAGTTTTCCTTAACCTTAATGGCAAATGTTCCACTTCAATAATCTCTGTATCATAAATGCTCATAATTCCTTCAATGAGGTTTTCCAGTTCTCTTACATTCCCCTCCCAATGATAGGATTTAAATATCTCCATAACCTCATTGGATACTCCCTTAACTGATTTTTTCAGCTTTTCGTTGAATTTCCTTATAAAGTGACTGGTGAGTATAGGAATATCATCCTTTCTGTCCTTTAAAGGCGGAATAGAGAAGCTTATGACGTTGATTCTGTAATACAGGTCCTTTCTTATCATTTTCAGCCTTACAGCTTCCTCTGGAGGTATATTGGTGGCAGCTATTATTCTAACATCTACTTCCACATCCTTAGTTCCTCCTATAGGCCGAATGGTATTATCCTGAAGCACTCTCAAAAGCTTTGACTGCAATTCCAGAGGCATGGAGTTTATCTCGTCCAAAAACAAGGTTCCTCCATTTGCCAGCTCAAATAATCCCTTTCTGTCCTCAGCTCCAGTAAAGCTTCCTTTCATGGTTCCAAACAGTATTCCTTCAAGAAGGTTTGCAGGCAATGCTGCACAGTTCTGGGCTATAAATGGCTTTGACCTTCTTTTGCTTGCATTGTGTATGGCATGTACAAATAATTCCTTGCCTGTCCCTGTTTCTCCATATATAAGTACCGGTGCAGAGGTTTCTGCTGCCTTAAGGGCTATATTCTTCAGCTCAAGCATGGTTCTGTTTTCTCCTATTATGTCAAGAAAGCTGTATTTTGCAGTGCTTTCCTTTTTGTTCTTCTTTTCTTTGGTATTGTTATATAGCTTATTCTGAAGGTCTACTATCTTTTCAGACATCTCCCTTACCTGGGTTATGTCCTTGGAAAGCTCCACAGCCCCAACTATCCTGCCATTTGCATCCCTTATAGGCAGTGTGGTATTGACTGTTGTTATCTTCTCACCTTTGTAGTTTATAAAGGTCTGCTCATTTTTATAAATAGGCTCTCCTGTCCTTATTACAGTGAGAAGGGTAGAAGTTTCATATGTTAGGGAAGGATATACCTCCAGCAAATGCCTTCCTATTGCCTTTTGAATATCTACAGCATCAATTCTCTGGGCAAATTTATTGTAATACACAATTCTTCCATTTTTATCTACTATGTGTATGCCTTCATCTATGTGGTCCAATAACTCCAGCAGGTTTTTCCTATTGAATAGTTCATCCAAATTAAACCCTCCTCCTGTGCTTAATTTTCGGCATTAACAGCCAAATTATAGGCACTTTTTTAGTGCCTACATCTTTTCTATATCAACTTTTTCAATGGACACTATTTCTGTCCTCAGTATATTTCCACCAATTCTTTTAAACTTTTCCGGATCGTCGCTTACATAGAATCTCTGTACCCCGCCATCCAGCTTTGATGAAAGAAGGTTATTTTCCTTTAATAGCGCCTTTACCGCCTTGGCTGTTTCATAGGCTGGATTGACTAATGTTACCTTTCCTTCCAGTACCTTATCTATAGTATACCTTAACACAGGGTAATGTGTACAGCCTAAAACCAGAGAATCTATATTATGCTCCTTTAGCTCCAACAGGTATTTTTTTGCAGTCATATAGGCTACATCAGAGTTTTCCCACCCTTCCTCTACTATGGGGACAAATAGAGGGCAGGCAACTCCTATTATTTCACCAGAGGGAAGCATTTTTCTTATTTTCCTCTGATAGGACTGGCTGTTTATTGTTCCTTCAGTACCTATTACTCCAATCTTGGAGTTTCTGGTCATGGATACTGCTGCCTTGGCTCCAGGTTCAATTACTCCAATAATTGGTATGTCAAATTCCTTCTGTGCCTCCTCCATAGCCAAAGCCGATGCAGTATTGCATGCAATTACTATGGCTTTAATGTCCTTTGTCATTAAAAATCTAAAGGACTGAAGCACATATTTTATGACAGTTTCCTTTGACCTGGTACCATAAGGAATTCTTGCTGTATCTCCAAAATATACTATATCTTCTCCAGGTAGCTGTTCTGTAATCTCTTTTAGTACTGTTAGTCCTCCAATGCCAGAGTCGAACACTCCTATTGGTCTGTCATCCATAAAAAATTCCCCCTTATATTATATTTTATAAGTATAAGGGGGAATTTACAATAAATTTTTAGAATGTCAATGTTCCATTTTCATCTATTACAAGCTGAAGTACATCTTCTTCCCTTCCATTTTCAGCATTGACATATATTATGAATTCATTGTTCATATGCGTCCCCTTGAATTCATAGCACAGTACTTCCTTTTTCCCTTTGGGGATTATTGCAAGCCTTTCTGAATTCACCTCAAAGTCATCCCTAAGCTTTGCTCTTGCTTCCTGTAAGCTTAGCTTTGGCTTAGGTATATCCCTTTCATGATGACTTGTATAGTAAGGCGTAGCATCAAATCCTATTATTTCACCATTATCCAGTGCTACCTTTACTTTTACCAAATCCGGATATATGGTTACATTCTCCTCTGTAAGTGCAAAATTAAATAGAATTCCGCCATTGTATTTCTGATGATAGTTTACCTCCATATTATCAAATCCCTTTTCTTCTAGGAACCTTCTGGCTTTTTCCTGTGCCTGGTCTATGGACAGCTTCTCATTATTAATAGCCCTGGGATTTCTCATCCATACAATGTGGCCGCCCTGCCTTGATACTGCAATATAGGTTGCCCTATCCTCTGAAGCATTATCCAGCTGTACGCTGAATGTATATGAAGGAATCCTTACATTTTCAATATTTTCTCCTTCTTCAAATGCTGTAATCCTTTTAACCCTGTTTCCTCCAAAGAATTCCCTTACCTTCCTCTCTGCTTCTTCTCGTGATACTTTCTCGCCAGTCAGGCCCACTGCCTTTCTGTTTATCATTTCATCAGCAAAAGGCCCATCATATATCAGCCTTGGAACATCAGCCATATTCTTATCTATGTTAACTAAAGTTGTCTGAAATACATTTTCATTGCCCTCTTCTATCCTGGCAGTTTGCCTGTTGCTCATTGAACCTATTGTGAAATTCTTATCTGCTAGATCAGATTGAAGCTTTGCCAATTCCTCATTGAACTTAGCTGAATTATCCCTTAAGCTTGCCAGCTGCCCTCTTTGCTCCTTTGTCAGCGGTACCCCTTCCAGGTGAGTCTGAATCAGATAATAGCTGTAGTCTGCTGCCTGATTTAGAAATTTCTGCGTATTTGCAATATCTGACTGGGGTATAGGCATTTGGGCCAGCTTATCCTGGGCAAAATAGGCCTCATTCATTATTTCCGACAAAAGCAGAATATTCCTTTCAGAGGAATTAGCCGCCATTGCTTTGGATATATTTGTCTGGACATTTTCCACATGTTTCTTCACGTCAAAGAAAATCCTCTGATAATGGTTCTCCAGAGTTGTCTGCAATTGCTTCCTGGTCTGGTATTCCCTATAGCCCCATGCTATTGACAGTATAAGGGCTAAGGCCAGAATACTTGGTGCTATCCACCATCTTCTTCTTTCCATTATGCCACCTCCTTATACTCCAAACCAGTGTTTGCCAATCTTTAGAGTTACTTTTCTGGTCCATATCCATTTGCTTGTTGCAGTTGCAGGATTCCAATAGTACAGTGCTCCATAGGTTGGATCCCATCCGTTTAAGGCATCTCTTGCTGCATTGATGGCATCCTTGTTTGGAGTCAGGTTAATCTGGCCATCTGCCACAGCTGTAAAAGCCAGTGGTTGATATATTACTCCTGCTATAGTATTAGGAAACTGTGGACTCCTAACTCTGTTTAATACTACTGCAGCTACTGCTACCTTCCCTACATAAGGCTCCCCTCTGGCTTCCCCATGAATACATCTAGCCAGTAGGTACTCGTCACTTTGCCTGTTTAATCCTTGAGCTGATGCAGGAGCTGCTTCACTTAATGTAATTCCTAAAGCTGCTGCAGTTTCAGGGCCTACAATGCCATCTACCTTTAGCCCATTTTTCGCTTGAAATCTTCTAACTGCTCTATAGGTTTCAGGTCCATATATACCATCTACTTTTCCAACTAAGTATTTCCATTTTACCAATTGCCATTGAACATTTTTTACGTCCTGCCCTTGGGAACCCCAGTATAAAACCCTTGGGGCAAGAGCTTTATTGTAATCTGCCTCGCTTAAATAATCTGAAGGCTCATAGAACATAAGTATGGATAAAAAAGCTAATGTAAACGCCAATGTCAGAATCAAAAACTTCTTCCTTTTCTGAGGTAGTTTCAACTATGTTTCCTCCTTTCATATACTTTGGCAGTTTTATTTTTTGTAATAATACGAAATTTATACAAAAATAAAAGCTATGGCTTATATACCTTGCCATAGCTTTTTTACCTAAATTTCCAAAAGGTTTCTCAAGAATTCATATACCACTTGACAGGTTTTAATGAGGCTATCTATCGATACCCATTCATCTGGAGAATGATAATTCATGCCATAGGGGCCAAATAATATAGCTGGGGCATTGGTTCTGGTCCCCAGGTGGTTAAAATCTCCTATGCTGGAGAAGTATTCTATTTTGCCGTATTCACCTGTTACCTTTTTTATGATTTCCTGCAGAGCATTTACATATTCATTATCCTCATCTACTGTATAAGGCTTGAATCCATCTATTTCCTCATGGGGGGCTTGTCTGAATACTACCTCATATTTAGAGGCTATATTTGCCCTTTTTGCTGCTTCCTCTACTTCCTTAATTAGATATTCCTTAGTTTCTCCTCTTACTACATGCCTGAACACTGTAATGCTTGCCTTATCTGCAATACTGCAGGCTGCGCCGCCTCCTTTAAACTCAATTATTGCAATAGAGCCCTTCCCAAGTTTTGGGTCTTCTATAAGTTCAGCATTATTCAGCTCGCAAATAAGTTTTGCCCCATCTGTTATTGCATCTATTCCCAGCTCCGGATTGGATGCATGGCTTGCCTTTCCGTATAGATTTATAGTATAGTTATACCCGCCTCTGGCTCCTAAGCATATACATGGGAACCCCACATCTGCAAAACCGCTGCTTGGCTCTAAAATAAGGCTCATGTCAATGCCTTCTGTAAAGCCATCCAGTATAAGGGCATCTGTCCCCAGCCCATAAGGACCTTCTTCATCAGATACAAGGGAATATATTATTTCACCTCTAAAGTCTTTAACATTTTTCATAAATAAGTCTAAGGCAACCATTAAGGCTGCACATCCGCCTTTCATATCTAATGCACCTAATCCAAACAGCTTATCACCTTCAACGGTAGCCTTTAATGGATCCTTTGTCCAGCCTTGTGAGATGGTTACTGTATCCAAATGGCCATTCAAAAATATTCTGGGTCCCTTTTTACTGCCCTTTATTCTTCCTATAATATTAGTCCCGTTAAAATTTGTGACTTTATTCTCAGAATATCTGTGGTATTGAACTGGTATGTTTCTCTCCTTTAGCCAGCTGTAGGCAAAATCCATCACCTTTTCCTCATGGAAATATGGGCTGTATATTTCTATAAGGTCTGACAGCAGTTTTAACAAATCATCTTTCATGTATATCACCTCCATTTACTATGAATTATATCATGAAATATAAGTGAATAATTTAACAATTTTAGATATTTTCTGTTTTCGTAATATTCTTGATATTTGCTAGTATTAATGATATAATTAAGTGAAATTTCTGAATTCATAGCAATTCAACTCTGCATAATTATAAAAATATCCCCTACTTTTTGCATTAATATTACTAGTACTTCTGCAACAATCGCCTTACTCAGAAGAATATTTAATAACTTCTATAGGAGGTGATATTAAATACCAGGCAGTATTTTTATATTTAAAATCTCAATATATAAATAAGGGGGGAATTTTATGAAAGGTATTATTGACGCTATTATAAGTTTTTCCAACTGGCTTTGGGGAATCCCCATGTTAGTCATTTTGGTAGGCGGAAGCCTCTATATAAGCATCAGGCTGGGATTTGCTCAATTCAGATACTTTCCTTTTGCAATGAAAGAGACTTTTGGGAAAATGTTCAGTAAATCCGGACAAGGAGAAGGAACTGTCACTGCTTTCCAGGCTGCAACAGCGGCATTGGCATCTGCTATTGGCGCATCAAACATAGTTGGTGTACCAGTTGCCATAGCCTTTGGAGGTCCAGGAGCTATTTTCTGGATGTGGATTGTAGCCTTATTGGGGGCAGGAGCCAAGTTTGCAGAAATAGTGCTTGCTATTAAATACAGGGAGAAGAACGAGGCAGGAGAATATGTAGGAGGTCCTATGTACTATCTTTCCAAGGGAATTAAGGGACCTTTAGGGAAAGCCCTTGGATTGCTGTTCTCATTCTTCTTAATGATTGAAATTACACCATCTGTTGCTGCTCAAACTGTTTCAGTAGTTCAAACTGCCGAAACCATAGGCATCCCTAACTGGGCTACTGGTATAATTCTGGTAATTATAGTAGGTTTAGTAGTATTTGGTGGCATAAAGAGAATTGGAAAGGTCACTGAAAAATTAGTACCTTTCATGGCTTTGCTGTATGTACTTGGAGCCATTGTCATTATAATTATAAATATTACAGAACTTCCACATGCAATTGCACTTATATTTAAGCATGCCTTTACTCCAATGGCTGCTACAGGAGGCTTCTTAGGTTCCACCGTAGCATCAGCTATGAGATGGGGTACTGCTAGAGGAGTATATTCAAACGAATCAGGAATGGGTACTGCTCCTATAGCTCACGCTTCAGCAGTAACCGATCACCCTGTTCGTCAGGCAATGTGGGGGATATTTGAAAATGTAGTGGATACTTTAATAGTTTGTACTGCTACTGCTATGGTTGTATTAGTTACCGGATTGTATATAACTACTCCTTCTGATAAAGCTGCAAGTATACCTTCCCTGGCATTCCAACAGCTATTAGGCAATACTTTAGGCGGGTCAATCGTAACAATAAGCATTACACTGTTCGTACTTTCTACCATTATTGTTATAATATTCTATGCTGAAAAGCAGGCAGAATATCTGTTTGGAATCAGAGCAGCAAAGATAATGCGTATTATATGCTTATTAGGCATATTCCTGGGAGCTTACGGAGGATTAGAATTCCTATATCAATTCCTGGACATAATGCTGGCTTGCATCATAATACCAAATATGATAGGGGTGGTAATGCTAACTGGAGAGGTTGTGGAGTTGAAGAACGAGTTCTTCAGAAATCCTAATTTTTACCCTAAAGCTAAAGTAAAAGGCTAATACTGCAATCTAAAATAATTTATTTAGAAGCTGCTGCTGATAAAGTAGCAGCTTCTATCTTATATTGTCTAAATCCCATATTAGTAAACCCAATCACAATGCTGGAAACAGGTAAGCTCCATAGTGTTTGCCATTCGTTTGCTGCAAGAGGTATAATAATGATAAACAATAATTTGTGCCATGATAAACTAAGGGGTGAGCTATATGATAAATAGATATGAAGATATACCTAAGCTTTTTAAGAACATAGACTTTTTCCTCATTACAGACAAAAATGGTTACATCACTTACTATGAGGTTATAAACAACCTTGGAAGCAGAATAGTTAAAAACCCTGTTGGAATGCATATACTTGAACTTCACCAGCATTTAACCCCTGAAACCAGCACTATTATGAGAGCATTAAAGCTTAAGGAGCCTATTATCAACGAAAAACAATATTTGAATATATTTAAGGAGAGAACGGTAACTATTTTAGCAACTACACTGCCACTCATATCCGGAGATGATGTAATAGGAACAATAGAAATTGACAGATATTTGGATGAGGATTTAGCCCAGTACGAAGAAGAGGATTTCAACAATAATATAAACCAAAACAACTACTTCTTTACAATAGATGATATTATAACCAATAACCCTACTATGATAGAAGTAAAAAACCAAACCCTTAAAGCAGCCAAAACCAGCTCACCTGTTATGATATACGGTGAAACAGGAACTGGTAAGGAACTCATCGCCCAAGCAATACACAATCACAGCTTCAGAAAGGACAATCCCTTCATAGTGCAAAATTGCGCCTCAATACCCAGTTCCCTTGGAGAAAGCATATTATTTGGAACTACAAAAGGCAGCTTTACGGGAGCTGAGAATAAAGCCGGACTTTTTGAAATTGCCAATGGAGGCACACTGGTTTTAGATGAATTAAATTCCATGGATATAGCTCTACAATCGAAACTGCTAAGGGTTACAGAAAATGGACACTTCAGAAGACTAGGGGGGAAAAATATCATAAATGTAGATGTAAGACTGATATCCACTATAAATGAAGATCCATACCTATTGATAGAATCAAATAAAATAAGAAAGGATTTATTCTACAGGCTTGGTGTAGTCCTCATATATCTTCCACCCCTAAGAGATAGAAAAGATGATATTCCACTGTTAATTGACAGTTTTATTAATGAGTACAACAAAAAAATGCAAAAAAAGATTAAAGGCATAAGCAAAGAGGTAAAAGAACTGGTTATGGACTATAACTGGCCGGGAAATGTGAGAGAGCTTAAGAATTTCATCGAGGGTGCATTTAACTTTGCTGAAAAGGATATAATAGATAGAGATTCCATACCGTATCATATTATTTCAATTGACAAAAACAACAATTCCAATATAGATATAGAAAGCAAATTTGATCTAAATGAGGCTTTAAAAGAACAGGAAATCAAATATATTAAACTGGCACTGGAAAAAAGCAAAACCATTACAGATGCAGCAAAATTGTTAAAAATATCTAGACAATTATTAAAATACAAATTAGATAGCTATGGCATAGAAACAAATCATAATTAGGCAAAAAATTTTTTGCCTATATTTTATATACCTGTTTATTTATTATTGTTTCATTGTGCTTTATATATAAAATCAAATACTATAGCTCACTGATTTACCTAAATATCAAATTTAATTTGAAAATTAGTAAATTTGGCACATATATTGCAATATCTTTCGTACAACTCATAATTTTTGGAGGTGGTGAGCAAGAGGGCTAATGCATACGTATTACCAACATGTATTATTAGCACCGAAATTTAACAAATACATTTACAACGGGAGGTAGAAACATGCAAGGTATAATTGATGTACTAATTAGCTTTTCCAACTGGCTTTGGGGAATTCCAATGCTGGTTATTCTGGTAGGAGGGAGTGTTTTCCTAACTATAAGACTTGGATTTGTTCAATTCAGATATTTTCCATTTGCCATGAAAGAAACCTTTGGAAAAATGTTCAGTAAATCCGGAGATGGAGAAGGAACAGTAACAGCTTTTCAAGCAGCAACTGCTGCATTAGCATCTGCTATTGGTGCTTCTAATATTGTTGGTGTACCAGTGGCTATAGCTTTTGGAGGTCCTGGCGCAGTTTTCTGGATGTGGGTTGTAGCTCTAATAGGAGCAGGCGCTAAGTTTACAGAAATAGTATTAGGTATCAGATATAGGGAATTAAATGAAGTGGGAGAATACGTGGGAGGCCCTATGTACTATTTAAGAAAAGGAATAAAAGGGCCTCTAGGGAAAGTACTAGGATTCTTGTTCTCATTCTTCCTGATGATTGAGATTGCACCATCCATTGCTACCCAAACTGTTTCTGTAGTTCAATCGGCAAGTACTCTCAATATTCCTAATTGGGTAACTGGCTTAGTACTTGTACTTATAATAGGTATAGTAGTATTTGGAGGAATACAAAGAATTGGTAAGGTAACAGAAAAGCTTGTTCCATTTATGGCACTGCTTTATATATTAGGTGCATTAGTTATTATAGTTGTAAACATTACAGAGTTGCCTGGCGCAATAGTATCCATATTTAAACACGCTTTCACCCCAGCTGCAGCTGTTGGCGGATTTGCAGGAGCATCAATTGCTCAGGCTATGAGGTGGGGAACTGCCAGAGGAGTTTATTCAAATGAATCTGGTATGGGTACTGCTCCTATTGCCCACTCAGCAGCAGTAACTGACCATCCTGTTCGTCAGGCAATGTGGGGATTGTTTGAAAACGTTGTAGATACTTTAATAGTATGTACAGCAACGGCCCTTGTAGTACTGGTTACAGGCTTGTATAAAACAGTTCCTTCAGACCAGGCTGGTACCATACCATCCCTGGCATTCCAATCAATATTGGGACCTGGTCTTGGAGGAGCAGTTGTAACAATAAGCATAACCCTTTTCGTTCTTTCAACCATTATTGTAATAGTATACTATGGAGAAAAACAGGCTGAATACCTGTTTGGAACTGGGTTCTCAAAGGTAATGCGTATTGTGTATCTGGCTTCAATATTCCTGGGAGCTTATGGTGGACTTGAGTTTCTATACCAATTCCTGGACTTGTTGCTTGGTATAATTATCATTCCCAATATGTTAGGATTGTTGCTATTAAGCGGAGAAGTTAAGGAATTAAAGGACGAATTCTTTAATAACCCAAAATACTATAACAGATAACAGGGTTGTTATAAATAAAATAGGTTTATTTTGGATTATTCTATTCTAGGAGGGATAAAATGAATAAGGATTTAGGCAGAAAAATACGAGACTTGACAATAGAATTAACCGGAATTAGAAGCGTTGTAGGCACCAGAGAGGAAAACAACGTTGTAGAGAGAATCTATGAAAAGTTTACTAACATGAAATACTTTAAGGAAAACCCAAACATGGTAAGGTTTGTTCATGTTAAAGACGATCCTTTCAACAGAAAAAGTGTTTTGGCAATAGTTAAAGGCAAAAAAGGAAACAGCAAAAAAACTGTAGTACTTATAGGACATACAGATACTGTAGGTATATCCGACTATGGAATTATAGGTGAATATGCTACTAAACCGCTGGAATTAAAAGATAAGCTAAAAACCCTTTCTCTTCCTGAAGAAGCTTTGAAGGATCTGGAATCCGGAAAATACCTGTTTGGCAGGGGCATATTTGACATGAAATGCGGTACTTCCACATTGATTACCATGATGGAGGCTTTTTCAGATGATGTGGAAAACCTGGAAGGAAATCTGGTATTTGCTGCTGTATGTGATGAGGAAGGAAATTCCGGAGGAATGCTTAATGTAGTTCCTGAGCTTGTTAAGCTGATGAAAGAGGAAGGGTTTGAATACCAGGCTCTGATTGATACCGATTACATGGCTCCTAGATATGAAGGGGACAACTCCAGATATATTTATGTAGGCACTGTTGGAAAGATAATGCCCTCATTTTATATAGTAGGGTCTGAAGCTCATGGCGGGGACCCATTTAGAGGTATAGATCCAAACCATATTTCCTCAGCCATCCTGGAGGAAATAGACTTCAACATGAAATACGCTGATGAAGCCGAAGGAGAAGTTACTGTACCTCCAATTTCCTTAAGGCAACAGGACCTGAAGCCCGAATATTCAGTACAAACTGCAAGAACAAGCTATCTGTATTTCAACTTTGGCACTCACAGCAGCACTCCTGATGAAATACTAAAAAAGGTAAAGGAAGGCGCAAAGCTGGCATTCCAAAAGGTAATAGATGCATTAAATGTAGAATATGAAAAATACTGCAAGGCTAATAACTTCCCCTTTGAAAAACTGCCATGGAAAGCCAGGGTTATGTCCTATGAAGAACTATATAATAAGGTAAAAGAAGAAAAGGGAGAAGAGCTGGATAAAGCTCTCAATGAACTCAGTGAAAAACTCCTTAAGGATGAAAATGTAGATGAAAGAGTATATGCTTTAAAAACGGTAGAAACAGTCCACAGCATGTGGTCAGACAAGGACCCTGTAGTAATAGCATACTTCTCGCCACCATACTACCCACATATTTATGTTAAGGGCGAAACTGAACTTGAGAAAAAGCTGCTTGATGTAGTAAATAAGGTAATAACTAATGCTGAATCAAAATACGATATTAAGATGAAGAAGTTCTATCCATATATCTCTGATTTAAGCTATGGTGCAGCTCCAAGAGAAGCCAACGCCATTCAGTCATTAAAAAACAATATGCCTGGATTTGGAGTAAAATACGACCTTCCACTAGAGGATATGCAGACATTAAATCTTCCAGTAGTAAACATAGGGCCTTTTGGAAAGGATGCTCACAAATATACAGAAAGGCTGGAAGAGGACTATTCATTTAACGTTGCACCAAAGCTGGTCTATGAAACAATTGTAAACCTGTTGAAATAAATGGAAAAAAGCTGCAGAAACCTTTTCTGCAGCTTTTCTAGTTTAATTTGGCTAATTTGTTGGCTATGAAGTTTCTAGTTTTCTCAAAAAGCTCCAATATCTTGGATTTTAATATGATAGGGGGGTTTTTTTCAGCAAGAAGCATATTAACCTCTTCTTCTGATAATACTGCCATTAAATCCTCTTGAGCATGAGGTGTGTTATTTGCCATGTCAACAAAGCATAAAGGAGGAAACATTACACACCACCAGTTCTGGCCTTTGCCCTCGCCTATTTTAACCATTAATGTTTCATATTCTCCAGCAGGAAACACCAGATCACCATATTTCCTGGTGGGGAATTTCTGAATTCCAAAGGTTACATCTACATCGTAATCCTTTCCTTCTTCTTCTAAAACCTCTTTAGCTATGGATTTAATATTATCCAGATTATCCTTCATAATAGACCTGGTTTCATCAATGGACGTACTCTCTTTCAGAAGGTCCCGGGTTTCTTTTAATATCCTGTCCCTTACCTTAAGCTTTAAATCCTGATCCTCTTTGCTGTCGCTGTTTGCCTTTACATGAAACCTTATTATTTCATCCCTTATATCATCCATATATGCTTCCTGTGCTGTTAGATAAAAATTCAATATGTATATAATGGAAATAATTAATACTAAACTTACAATAAGTTTTTTATATTTCATATAAAACCCTCCATTGGATAACCATCCTTTTCTACAGTATTAATTATTTCCTCCTTTTGCTTTTTTATACCAGATTATTTATTTTTAGTTAGTTATAGAGATAATTGCTGGGTCAACTTCTTTTCTTAATAATCAAATTAATGCCTATTCCAATCAATATGAAAGGAACTAATATTTTAACTAACAATCCAAGAAATAGACCAAGAGTAATAGAAACTCCTGTGAAAATTAAAATGACAAAAGTTAAAATAATGGAAAAAATCAAGACAATAAAGGAAATTAAACATCCAAACATAATACAATCCCCTTTTTCAAAAATAAACCTCTATATTATTTATTATATTATAATAGGGTCTAAAATTGGATAAAAAAGCAAAAAATGAGCCTCCTTCTCCAAGATTTGTCAAGCTCTTTAGTGGAGTACTTGACAAAACTTTGGAGACTGGCTCTCTTATATTCATATAATCTACTTAGTGAGTCCGGTTCTTCTTATATTTACATTTATATTCAACTGAAATTTAACCTCTGGCATCATTTCTTGCCAATTGTCTTTTACCTGCTTCCACATTTTAGGGTGAAATTTGCTCATATGTTCACCAACTCCAAACAAAGGCGCACCTATTTCATCTAAAAATTTTCTAGTTTCTAGTATCTTTTTCTCCAATTCCTCTTCTATGTTATTTTCTATATCTTCCAATGTTTTCTCATCATACACTTGATTCTTTTGAGATATATTATATCCTTGTAGATATCCTTCAAGTTTAATATCAAATCTTACAGTTATTCCATCATCAAATGTTACTTTTTTTCTGGAATAACCTCTTGTAACTGCATAGGATAGCAGTGTGCCATTATAAATGGTATCTATATTTTCTAATCCTATTATTCCATTCATTATATTTATAGCTCTATTATGATTTTGATCAACCCAAGCTAAAAATTTATAGTTCTTTAATATACATCCTCCAGATACTACAAATTTCCCACTTACTATACTTATCCTTGGAACAATGGTAACCCCAGCAACATCAAAGTCTGTTATTAAGTCCGTTAGGCTCTTAACAGTAAACCTGTTGGTAAATTTATTACTTCTTAATACTTGATAGATACCACCTTCTGTTCGATACTCTTGGCCTGCAGTAACTTTTAACACATCTCTGGCTTTTCCTTCTGTTACTGCTATTCTAGCCCTTTTGTTGATTTGAGGAGACCTATTTAGCTCATCTAAAATATGTCTTACTAATTCCTCATGTTCTAGCAGCTCCTTAGAAAATATGATAACCTTCAAGTGCTTGAAATAGAAAGGGAAAGGTGCTTCTCCCATGAATGCTGTTGATGCTTGAGATATACCACTAGCTGGTACTGATAAGGTAAAATTAATATGTCCACCATCTGAATTCTTTCCAATGGTATTAATATTGGGATATTTGTATGTTACGATTAATCTGTTTACATTCCCTTCTTGAACCTCTTCATTTATATCTACAGCTATTGCAGTTACAAATAGCCTTTGCTCTATTTCTCTGCTATCCCAACATCCAGAAGTAAGCATGAGTGAACTTATTAGCAATAGGACCAATAGCTTTTTCATGCTTTACTCCTCCTCTTTTTCACTAATGCTCCAATAAATAGAATAGCTGGTATACCTATTATGGAAACAGCTATAAAATAATTTAATACTTTTCCAAATTTTTCATAAACCTCAACTACATTTACAGGTAGTATTGAAATCACGTAGATAATAGGAATTAATAAAAGTACAAAAAAGTCATGGGACTTTGTAGTAAAGATATTTAAAAAAATCCTGCTAGCAGCAAATAATAAAGGTCCCAATGTGGAATAAACAACCACAACCCAAAGAGCCAATACGATACCTTCTAGGTTTTCTAAAAAATATCCGGGCAAATCCACCTCATTGGCTATGGCAATAGTAGGCCAGAGTTCCCTTTTTATCTGATCAATTCCAAATAAAGATAGGGTTATTACAAATACTATTAAGTATATACCAATTACAACTAATAGACCTCTTATGATGTATTTTAGTATGTTATTCTTATCATCTGATGAAGAATAGGCTATGAATACTACTTCATAACCAGCATAGGAAAAAAGGGCCCCTGTAATTGCACTGGGAAGCTTTTTAAAGTCTGCATTGAAAACAGGAAGCATATTTGTTGGGTCTGCATCTGGTAGACTAATAAGTACTAAAAAGCCAACTAGAGTTATTAAAATAATATAAACCAAAGTAGCAACTCTACCTAATACTTGGATTTCACATCTAGCTAGATAGGCAGATACCAATAATATGGTTATTATAATAATTTCTGTAGGAGTAGTTTCTAATAGGTAAGCTTTTACCACTTCTGCAAAGATCCTGGCTACATAAGCATCCTGTATTACAAAATACATTAGTATAATTATCATAAAAATATTAAATATTAATTTTCCATAAACCTCCCTACCTATTTGATAGATATTTTTATCAGGATAAAGCTTATAAACTCTATCCAACATTACAGCAAAGGGTATAACCAACAAACCACCCAATATGATTGGTATCCAGCCATCGTTATCCAAAATGGTAACCATCTGGTTTGGTAAGGCTAATATGCCTACACCAATAACAGTAGTAATTAGCAAGTTTCTTATTTGTAAATTGGATATGGTTTCATTTTTTTTCATATTATCACCTTTACTTCATTCTCGTTTTATCCTTGGGGAATGTAAATTGTGGTCTGCGTTTTAATTTTTGTATAGGCGCTTTTACTAACGTGTCCTTTAAGTCCCCTTCTTTTAAACCTAGGCCAGAATAAGGAGCTGAAAATGGCACTGTGAAGCTTTCTAGTTTTGCTAAGTGGACTATTAGTATGGCTATCCCCAACATAAGCCCATAAAGACCTAGTACTGCAGCCAAAAACATAAATGCAAATCTGATAATCCTCAAAGATGAAGCCCATTCATAACTGGGTATCGCAAAAAATGAAATAGTAGTTATTGCTGTTATGATTATCTTTAGAGGGCTAACTATACCAGCTTCTACAGCTGCTTGCCCAATGATAATACCGCCAACTATACCTATGGTAGTACCTATAGGTCCTGCAATTCTGGTACCAGATTCCCTTAGTATTTCAATGGTGATTTCCATTAGGAATGCTTCTATTACTGCGGGGAAAGGCACATTTACCCTACTGGCAGCTAAGTATAGGGTAAATGCTGTAGGTATTAGCCCTGGATGATAGGCAGTAAAAGCTATATATAAAGCTGGGGATACAGCTGTAAGAATTGCAGATAGTATCCTTACAAACCTTACTAAAGTACCAATTGGCCATCGGCTATAATAATCTTCCGTTGATTGAAATAAGGTACCTATTGTAGCAGGCACCATCAAAACGAAAGGAGTGTTATCAACAATAATTACAACTCTGCCTTCTAAAAGAGAAGCTGCTGCAGAATCAGGTCGTTCAGTGTTTTCCAATTGGGGAAAAAGGGATAGATAGCTATCTTCAATTAGTGCTTCCATAGCTGCACTTCCTGGTAAGTAATCTATGTCAATTTTATTAATCCTATTTATGACTTCCTCTACTATCTTATCATTTGCAATATCTTCAATATATACAACTGCCACATCAGTCTTTGACCTTCTGCCTACTTGTAAGGTTTTGATCTTTAGCTTAGGATCTCTTATATGTCTTCTTAAAAGAGCAGTGTTGAATCGCAGTGTTTCTACAAATCCATCCCTTGGACCTCTTACCACGGTTTCAGTCTGAGGCTCCTGTACACCCCTTGTAGGCCAACCTCTTGTAGACAGTATAAGAGCTTTATCTGACCCATCTATTAACAATACAGTTTCTCCAGCTAATATCATATCAACTAATTTATCATAGGAATCTTCTTCTTTTACATCATGTACTGCAATTGATTCCTCAGATATCTTTTCTGATAAGGAAGTCTTATAGGAATCCAAATTGGATTCATCTATTTCCATTTCATCAAACAAGACTTCAATGGCATAGTCACTTATTACAGATTTATCCACCATTCCATCTATGAATATTAAGCAGGCTTCTTTTTTATTCTTTTTTCCTATCTTTATGTTCCTATAGACTAGGTCATCAGCGTCTTTAAATGTGTTTTTAAACTCCTCAACATTCTCCTTTATGTCCTTTGAAATCTTATCCACCATATTATCCTCCTAACTAATCCATAAGAGCACAAATATCACTATTCCTAATACTATATAGGAGTAGGAAAAAGCTTTTATTATCTTGTATTCTTTATTATTATTTTTTGACTTATATCTTCTGCCATCGTGTATCATGGACAGTACGGCTATAAATATGAATATAAATGGTGTAAACAGATTGTATCTTTCTTTTAACCAATATAAAAATCCAAACAAAAAAGCCCACCTCCTGCTACTTACTTATAGTAAGCAGAAAGTGGGTTTATTATACATGTTATATAGTTTTAGTAACTATAACCTTTTTATATTTTGCTTCCATCTTTTCCTTGCAGCTATATAATTTACTTTCATCATCAAATATTCCGAACACAGTAG
>DUMS01000059.1 GCA_012839745.1 Tissierellia bacterium | reverse complement strand
AAGAAATTGAGTGCCAGATCGCTCGACTTGCATGTGTTAGGCACGCCGCCAGCGTTCGTCCTGAGCCAGGATCAAACTCTCATTAAAAAAGTTCCTTTAGCTCTTTTGACTTTACTCAAAGTACTTCACACTGTTTAATTTTCATGGTTCTTATCATTCAAGCGAACGACTTTTATAATATACCATTTTTATTTTGCCTTGTCAATTGTTTTTTTATTTTATTTTTAAAAAGTTTCAGTTGACTTGGCTGGATAAATATAATAACATATTTTTTATTTTTTTGCAACTGGTATTATTATATAAAATGAAATTTTTGTTTTATATTTTCCAGTCGATTTTTGACTGGAAATAAAGTATAGCATCTATGTCACTAATATGCAACAATTTTTTAATCTTTATACATAATTAATTTTGCCTTTGTTGCATAGGTTTATTCTATTTGTGACTGGATTTTGTAGTATAGCATAGAATAAATATCAATGCAATAGGTAGTTTTTGGTAGATTGAAATGTTTCAGTTTCTTATAAATCTCCATCTAGTTTAACTAACCTATTTCGCATGTTTACAAATTGCCAACTCTAGGAGTATCTTTTTCATGAATTCCTTTTCCTTTTATTGTGTCAGGTTATGTTCATGAGATTGGATATTTAATAGAATTCTTTTTAATTTTGTCTTCTATAGCCGCTGTTACATCTATATTCAATCCATTTGCTAAGGATAAGCAATATATAATTACATCCGCCAGTTCTTCTTTAAGATGTGTAGCTTCGCGAGAATTCATAATCTCCCAGGATTCTTTTTCATTTAACCATTGAAAGATCTCCATCAATTCGCTAGCTTCTATGGCAATGCTCATAGACAAATTTTTAGGATTATGGAACTTTTCCCAATTTCTTTGTTTCACAAACGCAGAAACTTTTTCCTTGAGTACTTGGATTTTTGTGTTTTTATCATCCATATGTATTTCTCTCCTTATTTGGATATATATTAAAATATTTGAATTTAAGTCTATAAATATTAATCCTCATTGCTTCCTAAAAACAAATAAGTACTCATGTGCAATTAACAGAAAATTATTTTCTATGCTCCTTTTATACCAAAATCCTGTTGACTTACAATTGTGTTGTTCTTTAATAATGGTTTCTTTAAGTACAAATCCAGCTTCAAGAAACATGTCCATTACTCTAAAACCTAGAGGAATAATATGTTTATGCCTTCTTGTATCACCAATAAGTATGACACAGTATTTACCTTTTTTCAAAACTCGAATAGCCTCTTTTGCAACATTTTTAATCTCTTCCAAAAATTCATCGATATCTAATAGCGATAAGTCACCTTTTATCCCGTCACTGTATTTAATTATATTTGCATAAGGTGGATGAGTACATACGAGATCTACTTCATTGTTATCTATAAAATCCAGTTTTCTCGCATCACCACAGATAATCAATGGATCATATTCGTTATTCTTTTTAAACCTCACATTATTTTTGGCTATTTCAATTGCCTTGGGGTTGATGTCTACACCTATCCCCTTTCTTTTTAATAATTTAGTTTCCACCAATGTAGTCCCGCTTCCAACAAATTGATCCAACACCAAATCATCCTCATTAGAATATCTGAGTATTATATTTCTAGGTATATAAGGAGACCAATTCCCTCTATATGTACCATTATGAGTAGCCCAATCTCCTCTATCAGGAAAGCTCCAAACAGTAGTAGCTTCTAATTTGAAATCATGTGGTTCCCACTTTGATATTCTTAATGGTTCCTTGATATCATTAGAATTTTTACTTAGGTCCTTAAGTTTCTTAAAAACTGAACTCTCATTAATATTAAACTTTTTTGCAATTTCATCAGTTGTATAGCCATCATTATTCATCTGAATAATATGTTTCATAATTTCCAAAAAGTTTTCTTCATGAAATTTTTGTACATGGGCTAAATAATTATTTTGGGTTATTTCTTTTATACAGTAATCACATAATATTTTGTCACTCATATAATTCCTCCTACTTACCCAAAACTTCCTCTAATGTACCTTCAGAAATAAGTTTTATATTAAATAAATAATCAATCTTATCAAAAGTTTCTCTTAAATGCCTCTTTGCAGTTATCCAGCCAATACCATCAGTTATCCAAATAAAATTATTTATAGTTTCTTTTTCTATCAAGAATTCATATAAAGATTGATATTCTCCAGCAGTAGCTTTCAGTTTAGAACCTTGTCCAGAATAAAAGTTCGTTTCTATTATAAATAATTTACCATTATTATTAATAATAAAATCATGAGTCCTATCTGACCTATCAGTTGGTAATTCTATCCCCCATCTTTCTGAAACCTTTGTTTTAGTACCTTGAGATATATAATCCAATCCTAACTTTTCACACACATTCTTAACATGCCACTCCATTATACCTTCCATTATCGTTCCACTTCTATTTTTCCTGCCATTTGTGCCTATTCCAACTTCTATGCCAATACAATAATCAACCAAATTTTTTATCTTTCTTTCTGAAAAAAGTCCCAGTAACCCTGTATGTTCACAAAATTCAATAACATTATTTATCTCTGTATCAGTATAACCTTTCTTTTTCTTAAAAAAATAATCCTTATATATCCAATCTTTTTGCTTATAATCTACCAAAATCTTCAAACTCTTTGATCTTATTGCTAGAAGAACTGGTATAACATTTACAACTTCAGGGTACTCCTCAATTAATCCCTTAAATTCTTCTTTTATGTTATCCTTGCCTATTAAATAATTTAGAATATTTAATTGCTTTTCTATTTCTTTTACATTGCTAAAAACAGTACTCCAGTCAACAAAATAATCAAAAGTCTGATTTGAATCCTTTAGACTATTTAATAAATAGTTAAAAACCTCATCTTCATTATGCAAATTCAATTTTTAATAAGTTTCAAGAAAAAGCATTGTCCTGCCTCCTAATAGTTAGTTATTAAAAGTTCAGCAATCTTTCCTCTGCCTTTTCCATTAGAATTTATCATCCTATTTGCATAGACTCGCTTGATATTAAAACCCTTATAAAGCTCATCAAAGAAGTCATCCTTTTCATCAATGTTTTTAGGATCAGAATTACTCAACATTAGCTTAGCCCCTTTTTCATTCAACAATCTATAAAAAGCTGCCAAACGTTTTTGGTCATCGTCATTAAATTCACCTTTATCATAAGAAGTAAAGTTAGATGTTGCATCTAATGGTCTATATGGTGGATCCAGATATATAAATGATTTGTCATCTACATAGTTTTCTATTTCTTCAAAATCTCCACTGTGTAGCTCTACATTTTTCAAACAAATCGACACATTCCTTAAGTTTTCTTCATCCAATATAGTAGGATTTTTATATCTCCCATATGGAACATTAAATTCTCCTTTTTTATTTACTCTGTATAACCCATTAAAACAGGTCCTATTCAAGAATATAAAGTTTACAGCTGTTAATATCCTGTCTTTCTTATTAGAATTATACTGATCCCTTTTTTCATAAAAGTATGCTTTTCTTCCATTCTCATCTAAAGATAAGTATTCTTTTTCTACTTTCCTTAGCTCATCTATCAGAGCGTCCACATTGTTTTGAATAACTCTATAAACATCAATTAATTCTTCATTTTTGTCGTTTAGTATGATTCTATCTAGTTTATAATTTTCAACAATATAGAAAAAAACTGCCCCTCCACCTACAAAAGGTTCTATATATGTTTTTATCCTGTTTTCTATTAATTCTTTAGGCAAATTCTTTATAATTATTGGCAATAATTGCCTTTTACCTCCTGCCCATTTTACAAACGGCTTCGTTTCTGTATTTAATACATTCTTCATCAAAGTCCCTCTTTCTTATTATAAATAAACTACATTTTTATAATTAATTATATCCTATTTCCCATATTTTCTAAATTACAAACTGTAGGAATGACTTTTTTCATAAACCTTATATTTATTTTCTAAAACTAATTATACCATATTTATTGATTTCATCAGGTCCATAATTGGAGTCAGGTATTTTCATATTTGAATATGTCTGATTTTTAATACAATAATAAAAAAGGAAAGATAGAAAAAAATAGGTCCCCGCCTTCAGGGGACCCTATTGTCTACTTGGTATATATGGTTGTATTGCCTTCGCTATCATAATAGATTAGCATATCTGGCAATTCATCCAAAGATACTATTTCACCTCTATGGTTAACTATAGTATCTTCATTCAGCTTAATGTATGTGTCATTGCCTGAATTAAACCATTCTATTAGTTTAATCTGTGCATCGCTGTTATTATTCAGATAATTTATATCATATGCTTCATTTCCTACTACCACTGCATTTACTGGCAGGTTTTCCATTGGCTCCCCAGGTCCTGCTGTAGTGAACTGATAAATCTGGTTAGTTCCAAGGGTTTGATTAAAGGCATCTGCCAACGCTCCTTCTGCCACTACATAGTAGGTTGTATTCTCTTCTAGATTTCTGTAGGAATACCCTGTAGATAGCTTAGGCTCCACTATTAATACTGATTTATATCTTCCGTTATCCTCTATAACCTGATATACAGTGTTTATAAGCCTTTCATTACCCCAGCCCTTAGTTCCGTCGCTATTCTTAGTAAGCCATAGACCGGCGTATTTGCCGTCATAGTCATCTTCTTCATATGTTTCAATGTTTATCAGCTTATTAAAGGTTATTACTATTTTTGTGTTAACTGGAACATTGTTTATAGGATTATTAGTAAAGTCTCTTCCGTCTATTGTCTTTATGCTCTCAACCTGGAAAGGCGTATCATCAATATAATTACTGATATTCAAATTTCTAACATCATCAGATAGAATGTAGCTTCCATTGTATATATCCTGTAGGCTTCTGCTGATTGTAAATTCGTATATATTACCTGCTACAAGTCCTCCCCATGGTCTTAAGGTGTAGATGTTGTTTTCCTCGTCATAGCTGAAATCAGCTGGCAGTGGATTCCATGTATTCTTTCTCTGCACTTTTATATGATTTGTTGGCTTATTGGACCTGTTCCAGTAATTATCCTTCAGCCTATGGCTAAACTTAACCTGAATCTCTACAAGGTTGTCTACATCTATAATATTGTAGTTATTTGTTACATCCTGACCATTAATTTTAACCCACTCAATATAAGGTAACATTGGTATGGTAACTGTAGCGTCCCCGTATCCTATTACATTGTTATTCTCATCTACTGCTTCTACTCTTACATTAAGCAATTTGTCCTCTCCATCAAGCCTGGATAGATCTATTCCTTCCTTTTCGTCTACAGTATGGCTGTTTGAAGTAATTAATTCGCTATTTGATTGAACTCCATCAACATAAACATTGTAGCCAAAAGCATCTTCTATTGGATTCCAATTCACCTTAATTCTATTGGCATATCCCACTCCAGGAACGTATTCATTTGTAAATTCAGCTGTAGCTTCTATTGGTTCAAATTCTGGAGATGGCTTAATAACTGTTACCGTCCTGTTAACCCTGTTTCCTGCAGAATCGCTTAACTGTATCTGAATTATGTTTGCTCCTTCTCTTAAAGGCATTGTAAAGCTGAATGGTATTGGGTCAATAGGAATGTAATCAAAGTATTCTTCAACTACAGGCTCGCCATTAATCCATAGGAACAGTCCTGTTAAGTTGTCAGATATAATGCCTTCCAAAGTAAATTCTTCGTCATTTTCACCGGCTATTACAACATCTTTTCTGCCTACATTATTTAGAATCAGTTCTGGTGCTGTAGTATCTATAAATATATATCTGCTGTCTGCATAGTAATTTCCAAAGGAGTCCAATCCTTCAAATATAACTTCATATTTTCCATCCTCGTCTATTATACAGTGTTCCTGAATGTAGAAATTCTTCTGGTTGTTGCCGTCAAATTCCATAGAAAGAACTTCTACTCCATCTTCATCAAGGACTCTAAATCCTGTGCTCACCCAGTGGCCCTGCTGTTCTCCATTCTCATCGTATGGCAGAGTATATCTGGCTTCAAAGCTTACTTCATGCTTAGGTATTATCTCCAGCCTTGCAGGAGCATAAGGCCTAATTGGCTCTTTTTCTCCAGGTGTAGTTGGCTCTCCATAATTTAGGAATGCACTTTTATAATTATAGGCATAGTCATATGCCCTAACCTGTAAAGTGGCCATGCCTGTTTCCAGTGTATCCAATGTATATGACCTTACTGACCCATCTACTATATCCAATACATCAGCATTGGATTGAATTACAAAGAATTCTGCATCTGTTAAATTGTCCTCTACTTCCCAGGTCAATACATAGCCCTTCTGCCCTTGCTGTGGCCTCTCACTGGTTATGGTTACATTT
>DUMS01000058.1 GCA_012839745.1 Tissierellia bacterium | reverse complement strand
TTTGCATCAAATTGATGCAAAAACCCCCGTCCCCGTTGCACGTTCATTACATTGCTCCAATCAGCATTACTATAGTGCTTATCGCCATGCCTAAAAACAAAGTATCGAAGGGAAAGTTTATCAATTTCCCTGCAAGCATAGCTATAATACCCAAAAAACTTGATACAGTTACGTATGCTCTTTTAACTCTTCCCTTATAAAACAATGCAGTACACATTGGGATGAACAAAACAACAGCCCTTAAACCCATGGACATAAAACCCCATGTTAAAATAGTGCTTTTTAGATTCCCATTGGCAAAAATTGCTGAAACAATCAAAGAAGCAATAATTGTTATTCGTGATACTCTAAGGGAGGATTTCCCATCTGCATTCTTGTTGAAAAACCTCTTATAAATGTCGTTTGTTATTATGGTTCCAAAACCCAATGCCATTCCTGCCCCTGTTCCCACAACTGCTATTAAGAGGGTAGCCAAAACAATTCCTGAAAAAAAAGGTGGCATATATTTGATAACAAACTGGGGAAATGCCTGAGCTGCATCCATTGACTGAAAATTAATTCTCATATACATTCCTATAAATGTACATAAGATACCTATAGGCGGAATTAAAATTGCACTCAATAGTGCACCCTTTATAGATTCCCTGCTGTTTTTTCCTGATAGCACTGCCTGAATATAGCTTTGTGTTGACAATACACCCAATAATACTGATAAACCTGCCCCTGCATCTATTCCAAATCCTCTTGAAAACAAGTTGAAGTACTGTTCATGGGGCAATATCCTATAGAAATTGCCTAATCCTTCTCCCATTTTCAGTGCACCAATGCCTCCTACAATTACTGCAATATAAAGGAAACATAGTTTAACCACTCCCAATAATCCTGCTCCCTTTACCCCTCCAAAAGCTACATAGCATACCATTATTATTATGCTTATTATGGCGCTTTCAGTAGAACCAAGGCCAAATATTGTAGTCAAAAGAGCATTTGACGATAAAATCTGCGCTACAATATTCAATATTATTCCCACAGATGTAAGCACGGATGTCACAACACCTGCAGTTTGTCCATATTCTTCGCGAATTATCTGCTGTATTGTGGTACATTCGCTATCTCTTAAAGCCTTTGTAAAAAAGCATGCCAATATCAAACAGCCAAGTGCAGATCCTAAAGTAAACCACCAGGCAGATAGCCCGTTTGTAAATGCCAGCTGTGCCGTTCCAATTGTTGAGCTTCCACCTACCAGAGTACCTGTGGTGCTGCCAGCAACAAGGAGAGCATTTGCACTTTTCCCTCCTGTATCAAAATCTTCATCATTTTTAACTTTCTTACCGGAATAAATACCAAGACCTATAAATAACAATAAAGTTAAGGTTGCCCCTATTACATGTGCAGGTGTTAAAACACCCATACTTATTACCCCCAAAATTTTAGTGAAATAAAAAAGCTTCTCCCTTGTATCAATTTAGTGCAAAATTCCGCGTCCCCGTTGCATTTAACAATAATCTTAATGCATCAATGGCATAGCTTCTTCTCATACTTTCATGACAATACTGATTATAATAGTTTCTAAGACAGCTGTAACAGCTTGTATCCTTTTTATCTCCTCCACATGTGCATCCTTCTACTATTTCTAATGCCTTCTCAAGTGTTGTTGTGAACAATTCTATATCCATCAATCTTTTGACATGACCAGCCCCACCTGGTACCGTATCAAAAAGTACAATGGATTTGCTAGTACTATCCTTAACATAGATGGTACCATCAATATCACTTCTATCTATTTCCAGTGCAATAGACATTCCTTCGATAATACTATACATTAGAGATTCCCAAAATCCTTCCCTTCTAGACAAGCCCATAAATATGTTTCCAAAATCAATTTCCAATATGTCTGTTTCAAAATTATATCCTAAGGCTACTCTTTCAAAATTGCCTCTGCAAGTCTTTCCATTTGGGTCCTTGTGCTCTTTAGGAATACCCTCTACTGATCCGTAGCCACACATTTTGCAAATATAGAATCCTCGCCCTTTGCCATTGTTTATAACAGTCAGTTCACCATGACTTTGAGAACTTAGTTTTATTGAGTTATTTCCAATAAGTATTATCTTCTCCTCCACTTTGTTTCCAATTCCTGAAAAATGCTTTCTACTGGAGTAAGTTCTTTCAGGTCTTGTTGCACCGGGTAGTTCCATTTTTGGTTCTGTTATAAACCCGAACTCTGGCATTATAAATTCACCCGTATTCATTCTAGGGTTGCCACATACGGGACATATTCTTTCATTTTCTGAATCTATATCTAATTTCTTATTAAAATATCCACAACTGCAGCTGCTGAATTTATATCTTAGAAGTTCCTTCTTTTTAATCTTCTTAACATATCTGCTTGTCCATAACTTGCCATTTGCTACTACCTGGCTGCCTGGAGCATATTCTGATATTGCAATTTGCAAGTCCCTGCTAAGCTCTATATTTTTTGCTTCATCAGTATGCAGATTCACTTCCAAATTAACTACATCAACTGGGAATCCATACTTTGGCAATATGTTTTTTTGAGATAGATAGTTAATAAGAGGCCTATTTAGAATAGTATTTATAATCCTTTTTATTTCTTCAGCTTTCCAATACTTTTCATCTCTAACAGCTTCTTGTTTAACTATTTCCAAATTCTTTAAATCATCTTCCAGTTCATCAACAACCTTCGTCATAACTCCATCGTCGCCATAAAGCTCTTCTACCCAACCCCATTCTTCTATTTTCAACTCTCCATACAATTCCTTAGGTATAACTTCTTTAATTATTCTCAGCAAAGATTCCGGCTTTGAAGATAGATAATTATAGAATAGTTTAGGACCTGATATGTTCCCATTTACAAAGAAATCTTCAACGCTCTGGAAATAGTCTCTATGTTTTCGCCAAAAACTTGCCAATGCACATGCATACAAGTGCCTTTTAGCTATCTTTGCATTAGCTAACTCAAAATATGGAGGTTTAACAACCCCGCTAATCAATTTATAAGGATCATTAAAATTATTAAAATCATGGGATGCAAGCCTTGCATAGGACAATGCATAAGCTGTGGAATCTCGCCTTCTACCAGCTCTCCCTGCTCTTTGTGCATAGTTTGCAGGTGTTGGAGGAATATTCTTCATAAATACTGTTTCAAGCTCTCCAACATCAACTCCTAGTTCAAAAGTCGTTGAACAGCTGAGTACATTTATATCCCCATTTATAAACTTATTTTGAACTTCTGCTGCATATTCAGTCTTTAACTGAGCTGTATGTTCGCTTACATTCATCTCCTCAAGTTTAGTATCATTATATAGCTTTCTGTAATGATTGTCTTTTAACGCATCTTCTAAATCTATTTCTCTTAATCTACCATCACATTTATATGAAGGGCAGACATCACTTATATTTATGGTTGTAATTTTATAACATCTATCGCATTGATAATACTTATGTATATGAGTTTGCCTTGGCACCACTTTATAAACTCTAGGATCTATTTTGAATATTTTTCCATGGCTTTTTAACGTTTCACTTTTTACAAATGGATATAGTGGGCTGTTGACATGGATAAAAATATTGAAAAGGTCATATAAAATATTCATAACCTCTCTTTTTGCTTTATTAATACCTTTGGCTTTTAATATTTTGGTAAGATAATCTATTCTGCTATTTGTATAGCTTTCTTCCCTTGTTACCCATGAAACAATAGAATATCCTTTAACACCTATTTCCTTTCCATCCGGTTTCGTCCTAATAATACCACCTTGTTGATTTATTGGGCTAAAATATTCATCTGTAGGTTTAACATGTTCAGGGTATTCGATAGCTCTATTAAATCTGAACTGATCAATTAAATAACAAAAAAATTCCCTCACTTCTTCTTCAGTAAATCCTAGTTCTCTAAATAATGGAATCCTAAAAAGTTTTTCACAATTTCTTATTGATTCGAAATTAGGCAGAAACCTAATAAATCCTAGCTTTTCCAAAGTATTATTTCCTCTATTTCCAATAAATTCACCTATTATCCATTTCCATACTTCTATTTGAAGAGTTTCTATAGAGTAATTTGTAAATAGATTATTCTTCTCTATGAATTCAATTATTCTTCTAGAATAATCATATAATGTCCACTTATTTTTTATGCACTCAAATTTATTTTCTTCTATTACATTTATTAAGATTCTTTTAATTAATATATCCATATAGCTATTATTAAGATATGTTGCAAAGTAAGCTGCATTTTGCCTATTATCAGAAAAAATCAAGAGCTGCTTCTTTACTTTTTCTGTTACATCATCTTCCAGAAAAGCAAAAATATCTGATGCATCCTTTAAATTTTCATTATTCTTAACCTTGTTCTCTTTATTTGGGATTTGATTATATAAAGCGGTAGCTAAAACACTTGATACAGCATCTTCGGATAAGAAAAACCTTCTTATAATGCTACCCCTTGTATTCATTCCACCACATATGCCACACTTGGTAACTTTTCCATCCTTGCTATTGACTTTTCTAACTTTTATATATTTTGGATTCTTGCAATTACAAGGTTTTCTTTCTCCTTCTATACCAATTCCACCGCAATGTACACACAGATTATAGGTAGAAAACCTGAAAGTGCTTATATCTGCCAATTCATGCATATCATCTTCATTCTCAGTATTCTTATGACAATCATCTTTCACTAAATAATAAAATTCTAGTCCATTTTCATTATCATAATATTTATTATTACTTTCCACTAAATACTTATATCCACTGCCCTCATCAGTAATTGTTTCTCCAACAATGTAAAGAGAATTGCACATTGAACAAGCTGCTACTTCAAAGGCTTTATATTCTTTACCGTTTACTGTTACAGAATTCATTCTATTGAGATATATCCTTGGCTCTTCTGAAAAAACAATGAATGCTCCTTCTAAAGCTTTAATAAAGTAATGATATCTTGCAGGTATAAGCGGATTATCTCCTTCGTTTTTTCTCAGAGCATTGCAAAGGTCAATTAATGATGCTATATATTCCAACCTTTCTGATTCATCTTTAAAAATTATATCTGCTAATTCTTCTAATAGAATAGGACCTTTAGTTAATATATCAATAGTATTATTAATCCTCTCATCTTCTCTAAATATATGATATAATTTGCCTTTTAAATCTATATCTGCTTTGGCAAACTCCCTTTCAACAATATGTCTAGGTACATTATTTGATATTAATATCTGCTTAATCTCTGTTTCAGAATCACTGTCTAAAGTTTTTGAAATTTGTGAATATATTTTAGGATTAGGAACACCCCAAGATTTCACTCTGTTCAGTTTTTCCTTGGTTGCTTCTACTACATCATCTTCAGTAAATTCCTCCTGGAAAAGTTTTCTCCCAAACTCAGCAATTTTCGAAAAGTCTTCTTTGCCCTTTCCTAAAGAGGCGCTTGTCATTATACAAGTTAGATCTCCTTTTTTCAGTCCAATGGTACTTTTTAATCTTGAAATAAGCATAGACATTTCAATTCCTTTTGCACCAGTGTATGTGTGAGCTTCATCTATTACTATAAACTTCCAACTATTCGAATATTCACCTTGGAAAAATACATTATCATCAGGTCTTAACATTAGATACTCTAGCATTGCATAATTTGTTAAAAGTATATGGGGTGGAGATTTCTTCATCTGTTCTCTGGAAATCAATTCATTTTTCATAGGTTCCAACTGATGCATTCTCAGAAATTTATCATATGCTTGCCTATAAGTTTCTTCAGTCTCACCAGTATAAATACCAAATGTAATATTAGGTTCATTTGCTAATAGCTTTCTCAGCCTTTTCATTTGATCATTTGCCAAAGCATTCATAGGATATAAAAGCAATGCACGAACTCCAGGATTAAGCTGCCCCTTTCTTCTTTCCTCCAGCAAATGATTGATTATTGGTATCATAAATGTCTCTGTTTTCCCGCTTCCAGTACCAGTTGCTACAACAATATTTCTTTTATTTCTTACTATATTTATTATAGCTTCTTCCTGATGTTTATACAGGCTTCTATCTAATGGAAGCTCAACAGAATGAAAATTTCTGAACTCACTAGTTAATATACCTTCATCAACTAAATCCAAAATACTTTTCCCCAGTTTAAAAGGTGGGGTAGCTTCAATTATAGGTCCTTTTGAAAATTTGCCTTCTTCTCTTAGTATATCTATAACCTGTTTATTAAGCTTCTCATCATCAAATTTCAAGGTAGTAGTAGCATAGCTTAAAAATCTATCAAATATTGCTTTTGATGTTTCTATAGGGTTTAAACCCATACTCTATTCCTCCCTTATTTCAAATGTTATATCATCAATAGGCCCCATTATGTTTTTTCCATGCCTGGTTTCCCAAAAAACCTCCCCTATTATTGGGTCATATTGTGCACCATCTCCATCCAGGTCTAGCAAAAATGGCATGATATTCGTCTCTAAGTTAATATAGAATATCACTTGATTATAAATGTTTCCAATTATAGCTTGTCCAGTATAAAGCTCTTCATCAATAAAGTTAATTGGTTCTGTCTTTTTAATATTTCCAATGGTAAAAGGTGTTTTAAATCTTTCGTATTTTCCTCTATATTTAAAGCCTGTAGCAATTATTCCATTTTTCATTATTAAATCTAGCTGATTAATTTTAGAAATCAATTTTAACTCCTTTTTCCCTGCAATTACTTCTACCGTTTTCTTATCGAAAAAATCATCTATTTCTTCAGTATATCCTACTTCTATATCAATAATGGATGACTTTAATTCACTTTTTTTAATGTAAATAATAAGTTGATCATCCATTATTTCCTTCTCAAAAAGAGGAGTATCATCATTTATTACCCTCAGGAATTTTCCATTTTCCTTTTTAAAATTGCTGTGAAAACTAATCTCTATGATAAACTCGTCATCCTCTTCAGTTTGATAACACTCTATACTGCTTACTTTCCACTGCTTATGAATGTTGATAATACTCTTCTCATTAGATTTTCTATTTATTCCTGCCCAATTGAAGCACAAACTTGTTTTGTCACCTATAGAATTCAAGATATCGTAATATGAGTATAAATTTGCTGATACCTTACCATTTTTCAAGTATAATATTGATTCAAAAATTTTTTCCTTATCATAAAGGTATATCATTTTAGGTATACTGCTTCTTGTTTCCCATGTTACATATAAATCCTTCAGTATATCGAGCTCACTTACTAATAAATTTTCCGGGATTTCAACTATATTGCCATCTCTATCTCTAAATGTAACATCAAATCTAGGTACTTCTACCTTAAACCTAACCCAACCAATCCTATTGTAATAAATGCTAAATTCTTCATCTTTTTCACTATCAAGCATTATAGAATATTCTCTAGAATTTTTCACTATTCCTTTATATTGAACCCTTGAACCTGAGGGCATTTTTATCAATAAACATTCCTTTTCAAAAATAAACTTGGTTTTTAATAGATTCCAAAATTCTTCATAAAAAATCTCTTCCCCATTTTTCCCTTCGAGTAATATTTTTACTTTCGAAGCTAATGCCCAATTATTTCTTCCTAGTACTTTTTGTAAGTTAACAGTTTCTAAAAATTCAGATTTTTTTACTATTTCCGTGCCCATCATATCTTCCAGCATTTGATCTAAAATTAAGCCATCATTTAAATATATTTTTAATTTGCTGGTGGTATCTATATCCCTCAACCCAATTATTAAATCTGGAAAACTTCCAGTTGATACTTTGACACCATCAATTGTAATACCTTCTACAATATTCAAACCTTCCAGATGTATTCCAGAAAAATCACTTCCAATATATTCAACCTTTGAATTATTAAGTTTATTTTTAAATATTGCCTTGTTTTCATTTAAGTGAATTTGATACAAATTGTAACCCTCGATTACATCGGGATATATAAAAAGTATCCCTGAAAAATCTGTATCCCAGCTATTATCACAAACAATGTAATACAACCCATTATTTAACTTATTATTTGAAATTAATTTGCCTTTAGCATCAAAAATCATAATTGAATCAAGATTTATTGAATATGATTCTCTTAAATTATAATACTTAAATAGAAAACTCTGCCCTGTAGAGTTTTTTATTGGGATTTTTATTTCTTCGATATATAATGTATTACCTTGAAAACATGTATTTATTGGTATTTCTGTTTCATTTCCTCTACCATCTGCCATTAGATATTTTGGCTTTACATCAATATCAATTTCATTCTCAAAGGATTGTTTAGGAACGTTTAATACAAGTCTATATGTAAAAATATCAAGTTCTATCTTAGGTTTAATAAAGCTTTGTAATACTACCCTTCTCCTATATATATCTTTTTCATCAATGCTTTCATTTTCCTTATCCTTATCTACTTTATTTGCATTTGGAGTTTGTCCACTAATTACTGTCTTAGTTTTATACGATTTATGCCACTCACAAAATATGTCATATAAGGGGTGTGAAGTATCTGTTTCTTCCTCTTTAAATACAGCATCCATCATTTGAAATGTGTCTATTATGAAATCCTTAAAGTATATTTTATCTTCTTTATATAAATGGTTTAGAGAGGATGTTAAAATTTGCTTTAATGAAGTGTTTTGAATATCTCGAGATAGTTCACATAATTCCCTTTTATTATCCAATAGTTTGCTTAGCTTGTCCAATTTCTGGTTGATTTCTCTTATTCTTTCAATTTCATACCAGCCATCTTCTAAACTTCCTTTCCCTAAGACTATTATGTTCATTTTTAGGCTTTTTACTTTATCCTGTTTAATTGTCAGTTCATTTTTCATACGCTTTATATTTTTAGTAGAATTTATCCTTTTTGTATTCAATAAATCAATTTTCCCGCTAATTATATTTTTAAATTCAATAAAACTATCTATGATTTCACTAAAATCATAATTATTAATAATATAGCTTTTAAAGTTTTTCAGATTTTCTAAATGAATATGCAACTCATCTATATATTTGATAGCCTGGTCTAGTCTTATCAAAGAAGTATTAAAATCATCCAGGTTTTTCTCTTCTTCAACGATTTTTGCTATTAATTCATTAATATGCTTTTCTTGGTTCTCTATACTCATCCTATCTATGTATAACATATCTTCAGGTACACTATATTCTGTTTTTTCTTCTTTTAGATCTGATATAGCTTTTTCTAATACTTTTATCTCCTTATCCAGTTTTTCATTATTTATTTCATCTTCAAATATATAGCTCCAAATTCTTTCTATAGAATCTTCACTTACATCATACTTTAGTAATTTTGTATATACTTTATTTAAATAATCAAAAAAATCTCCTACATAATAGTTACTGATATAACCATGCATTAAAATTGGTGATAAATATTTTTTGCCATCGTTTGAATCCACAGATAATAAATTATACTTTCTTATAGTCTTTAGAAAAATATCTCCTAAATAGTTTTGATACTTTAACTTACGTGATATGTTAAGATTATCAAATATCATCCCCCAAAAATCTCTATCCTTATAATCATATACAGCACTCCAAACCAGGAATAGGGATGTTGTTACAGGAAATTTCTCCTCAAGGACTTTATATTCATTAGATTTAAATAACTTGCTAATATGATTAGTAATCTCTTTCAGCTTCTCTTTTGATATTTTTATATCCCTAAGCAATTTAATTTCTTTGTTTTCTAATTCATCACAAAAATCTTTCTCATATCTATACAATTTATCCAATAAAATAGTACTTTTCATCACTGGAATCACCTGACTTACGAAAAAGTATTTAGCTAAAATCTTTATTCTTTTTAAATAATCCCTTAATTTTCTCCATAATCCTAATCATGTTCTCGAATTCTTGCAAAATTTTTTTGTCTTCTTCTCTCTCCATTTGCAATTGCAATAATTCCCTTTTCAGATTATCTATTTCCTCTTCTTTTTCTTTCTTAAATAAATCGTAGTCACTATTCAATATATTTAATTGCCTATCATATGTCTCCTTTATTGCTGCTATTTCCCCTTTTAGTTCTTCTGCTATTCTATTTTTCTCGTCTTCAATTTCTTCTATTTTGCGATTTAGACTATTTACTTCTTTAAGTTTACTTTCTTTAAACTCATTAAACTCCTTATTTAGAATCTCAATTTCTCTGTTTTTTGCATTAGTAACCTGAAGTATTTTATTCCTTAGCATTTGGATTTCTTTTTCTTTTTCTTCGGATAACAAATGAATTTTTTTGTTTAATTCATTATTCTTGGATCCCAGAACAGTTACATAATCCAATAGAACACGATAGGAATCAATTGCTTTCAAAATCATTTCATTTTCTTTATCAATTTTTTGCTTTATGGAATTATTAAAGCCTAATAGCTCAACCAATGTGTTATCATTTAGGACATCCATTTCTAAAATTTCATCATCCATTTTAGTTAAATCCTCTACAACAATTGCTGCTGCATTACTTGAACCATCTATTACTTCAGTAGGGGGACTTTTTAAAGTTTCTGTATGTTTAAATGCATCTATATTGTTAGAATCAGAAGTAGAAGATTCGTCTTTATGTCTAAACTCATCTATGAACAATATGTTAAGCACATCCATAAATCCATAATATCCAATTGTAGGATAAAACATCAACTCTAATAAGATATCTTCACATAGATCAGAAATATATACAACATTGTTTTCTCTAAAGAAATTAGCTATATTGGTAAATGATTTTCCTTCAAATACATCATCTATTTTGTAATATTCAGGAACTTGTACCTTACTGCCCCATATATACTTTCCTACCTTAATTCTTATACCTTTGCTTTTATCTTTCTCCCATTTTTCGTGAAAGTGTAGTATATATCTTCTATAACAGTTTTCTCCCTCCTTTATTTTCTTTATATAAATTATTAACTCTTTAATATTGTCTATATTATCGAAATCACACAAATCCATATATCCTCTCCCCATTTGTATTTCTATTTATTAGAATATTCGTCAAATTATTTAATAAATCCTTCTTTTCCAGCAAAATAGTTATATAAAATGCAACTGCAACGTGCAACGGGGACGGGGGTTTTTGCATCAATTTGATGCAAAAACCCC
>DUMS01000057.1 GCA_012839745.1 Tissierellia bacterium | reverse complement strand
ATTGAGTGCCAGATCGCTCGACTTGCATGTGTTAGGCACGCCGCCAGCGTTCGTCCTGAGCCAGGATCAAACTCTCATTAAAAAAGTTCCCTTAGCTCTTTTGACTTTACTCAAAGTACTTCACACTGTTTAATTTTCATTGTTCATTTTGTTATCAGCTTCAAACAGCTGACTTACATACTATAACAAATTTTCTAGTTGCTGTCAATACTTTTTTTTCATTTTTTTGTTTAACTTGTTTTATCTTGTTTTCGACAGCTTTATTAATATAGCAAATTATTATTACTTTGTCAACACCTTTTATAAATATTTTTTAATATACCTTTTGCATCTCTTTTCTCAGCTTTTCAATTACCTTCTTTTCAATCCTTGATACCGTCATCTGCGATATATTCAATTCCTTTGCAATAACAACCTGTGTCTTCTCCTTGAAATATCTGTCTACAAATATTTTCTTCTCTATTTCATTTAGTTTTTCCATAGTTCTTATTAAAAAATCATTATTTTCAATTTTACTGAAATATACATCTTCTTCACCTATTAAATCTGCCAGGTTTAAATCCTTATCATCACTATTTGCATCATAGGATAAATCCAATGACTGGGGGGTATATACCTTACTTCCTTCCATTGCTTCCAATACTTCCTCTTCTGTGGAGCCTAAATATTCAGCAATATCCTCTACTGTGGGAGAGCGCTGCAATTTTTGGCTTAATACTGCCTTTGCATTATTAATCTTCTTCGATAATTCCTGAATTCTTCTTGGTACCCTTATGGTCCACCCTTTATCACGAAAATACTTTTTAATCTCACCGATGATAGTAGGAGTTGCAAAGCTGGAAAATTCATATCCTTTATCTACATCATATCTGTCAATAGCATATATAAGACCAATGGAAGCAACCTGAAATATATCATCATAATCTATGCCTCTGTTAGCATATTTTTTTGCCAGTATTTCAGCTATATACAAGTGCCTTTCTATTAAAATATCCCTAATAGCCTTGTCATTGGTTTCTTTAAGCTTCTTAAAAAGAGTTTTAGTATCCACGTCTTTAAGCTCACTGAATTTCTTATTTTCATAGACCTTTTTTGCTTTCATCTATTACCATCCTTTAAATATTTTATCATTTCAACTCCTTTTTCAGTAAAATTTACTTCATCCATAAGGGATTTCATAATAAGTATTCCAAGGTTTGACTCTCTTTCATCGTTTTCAGATAGTACAACATTATCAACTGTAATTGCTAATCTGTCTTCAGATATCTCATATTTAATGTTTATTTCATCAGTTCTTGTTAATGCATTTATACATGCTTCTGACAGGGAAACTTTTATATCTTCTATTTCATCTATGGAAAGTCCTAGTTTGCTGGCAATACATGACGAGGTTAACCGAACCACTGATATATAATCAGGCTTGCTGGGAATTGTCAATCTAAATATATCCTTCTTCATATAAATCACTCCTCAATCACAAATACCTTGTCCAATTCAGTTATATCAAACAGTTTTCTTATATTTGGCTTAATATTCCTTATATATATTTTGTTTTTGTTTTCCTTTATTATCTTTAAAATGCCTATCAGTGTTCCCAAACCGGTGCTGTCTATATAGTCCAGTTTTTCACCATCTATTACTATATCAGCCATTTTGTCATCTAATGCCTTAGACAGCTTCTCCTTTAATTCAGGAGAAGTATAAATATCAATTTCCCCTTCTGGTTCCACTGACCAATGATTATTTATTTCATCAAATTTAATCATAATATTCAATGCCATTTATATACCCCCTTATATCTCTTTTTTACTTAATTCTATAATAAAAATCATTCAATGTAAAGTAAAATGGTAGGATTTAAAGTATAAGAAAAAAGCAGCTAAGCTGCTTTTTTCCTATTCTTCATCTACAAATTTTGCTACTGCCATTATCCTGTCTTCTTCCTTATCCAGCTTCATCAGTATTACTCCTTGTGTACTTCTTCCCATTAGAGAAATATCCTCTGCCTGTAATCTTATTATTACCCCTGACATTGAAATCATTATAATTTCATCCTTATCATCAATTACCTTTGCAGATACCAGTTTGCCTGTCTTGTCTTTTACATTATAAGTCTTTAATCCTACTCCGCCTCTATTTTGAGTCTTATACTCTTCCAGAGAAGTTCTCTTCCCATATCCGTATTCGCTTACAACTAAAAGGCTTTTTCCTTCTTCTACCAAATCCATTGCTACCACTACATCATTTTCCCTTAATTTTATAGCTTTTACCCCGGTAGCATTTCTTCCCATTTCTCTAACATCTTCCTCATTGAACCTAATAGCCATTCCCATAGAAGTCACCAGAATTATCTCTTTATTTCCATCAGTCTTTTTAACCTGAATCAGTTCATCTCCTTCTTTCAGGCTAATTGCTATTAAACCATTCTTTCTGATATTTTTGAAAGCATCCATCTTTGTCTTCTTGATAATGCCGTTCTTTGTAACGAACACCAGATTGCTTTCCGGATCATATTCCTTTATAGGTATTACTGCTGATATGGATTCATCCTTTGAAAGATTTAACAAATTGACTATGGCAGTACCTTTGGATTGCCTTTTCCCTTCAGGTATATCATAGGCTTTTAACATATATGCCTTGCCTTTATTTGTAAAGAACAATATATTATCATGTGTAGAAGTAATAAACAGGTTCTCTACAAAATCATTTTCTTTTGTGGTAAGGCCTGTAATGCCTTTGCCGCCTCTTTTTTGGGTTTTATAAGTGCTTTCAGGTATTCTCTTTATATATCCGCTGTGAGTTAAAGTAATGATTACATCTTCCTCTTCAATCATATCTTCTATATCAATATCATCAGGTGCAGGCATTATCTTTGTTCTTCTGTCATCGCCAAATTTTTCCTTTATCTCCAGTAATTCAGATTTAATAATTTCTAATACCAGCCTTTCGCTTCCCAGTATTTCTTTCAATCTGTTTATCTCCTTAATAAGAGCTTCATATTCCTCTTCCAGCTTTTCTCTTTCCAGCCCTGTCAATCTTCTCAATCTCATGTCCAGAATGGCTTGAGCCTGTTTTTCAGAAAGGCCAAATCTTTCAATAAGCCTTTCCTTTGCTGTTGATTCTTCCTTGGAACTTCTGATTATGTTTATAACTTCATCAATATTATCTATTGCTATCTTTAATCCTTCTACTATATGAGCCCTTTCCTCTGCCTTATTCAAATCATATCTGGTTCTCCTTATGATTATCTCCTTCTGATAATCAATGTAATGCTTTAACATCTTCTTTAAGCTCAATATTTTTGGTTCATCATCTACAAGAGCAAGCATTATGATACCAAAGGTTGTCTGCAGTTGAGTTTGCTTATAAAGGTTATTTAAAACCACATTGGCATTTGCATCCCTTTTAAGCTCTATAACAATTCTCATTCCCTCTCTGTCAGATTCATCCCTTAAATCTGATATTCCTTCTATCTTCTTATCCCTTACAAGTTCAGCAATCTTTTCTATTAATCTTGCCTTATTTACCTGGTAAGGGAGTTCTGTTACAACTATCCTTATCTTTCCTCTGCTTGCCTCTTCTATATTTGCCACTGCCCTTAAGGTAATTTTACCCCTTCCAGTTTTATATGCAGACTTTATGCCTTCCTTGCCCATAATAAGGGCTCCTGTAGGAAAGTCAGGCCCTTTTATGGTTTTCATCAATTCTTCAATGCTTATGGAAGGATCGTCTATTAGCTTTATTATTCCATCTATAACTTCCCTCAGGTTATGAGGCGGAATATTTGTAGCCATACCTACAGCAATACCTGATGAGCCATTTACCAGCAGATTTGGAAACCTGCTGGGCAATGTTACAGGTTCTTTTAATGTATCATCAAAGTTAGGCCTAAATTCTATTGTATCTTTGTTTATGTCTCTGATCATTTCTGACGCCAGTTTTGTCATTCTAACTTCAGTATAACGCATAGCCGCAGGGCTATCTCCATCTATGGAACCAAAGTTTCCATGGCCGTCTATAAGCAGATATCTTGTATTGAAATCCTGTGCAAGCCTTACCATTGCATCGTATACAGAAGAATCCCCATGAGGATGATATTTACCAAGTACATCTCCTACTATTCTGGCGGATTTCCTGTATGGCTTATCATAAGTTACTCCCAGCTCATTCATAGCATATAGTATTCTTCTGTGAACAGGCTTTAAACCATCCCTTACATCTGGAAGTGCTCTGCTTACAATTACAGACATTGCATAGTCCAGATACGATTTTTTCATTTCATCTTCTATGTTTACATTTATTATGTTGCTTCCGTTATCCATAAAATACTTCACTCCTCAGCTATATATCTAAGTTTCTAACCAATTTTGCGTTTCTTTCAATGAAATCCCTTCTTGGTTTTACCTTATCTCCCATCAATGTAGTAAATATTTCATCAGCTGCTTTTGCATCTTCTATGCTAACCTTTAATAGTATTCTGTTTTCCGGATTCATTGTTGTTTCCCAAAGCTGTTCTGGGTTCATCTCTCCGAGACCTTTGTATCTCTGTATTGTATAGTTTCCCCTGCCTATTTCATTAAGCAGCTTTTCAAGTTCTTCATCGCTATAGGCATAGTATTCGGATTTTCCTTTTGATACCTTATACAGTGGAGGTTGTGCTATATATACATTTCCATTTTCGATTAATTTCCTCATATATCTATAGAAGAACGTCAACAGCAAAGTCCTTATATGTGCACCATCAACATCAGCATCTGTCATTATTATTATCTTTCCATATCTCAATTTTTCCAGGTCGAAGTCCTTGCCTATTCCAGTGCCAAAGGCTGCTATCATAGCCCTTATTTCTTCATAATCCAGTATTTTATCCAACCTTGCCTTTTCCACATTCATAATCTTTCCCCTTAAAGGAAGTATTGCCTGGTTTTTCCTGTCTCTTCCCTGTTTAGCGCTTCCTCCTGCTGAATCTCCCTCAACTATGAATATTTCAGTTACTTCTATATCATCTTCCTGGCAATCTGCAAGTTTCCCGGGCAATGTAACATTATCCAGTATACTTCTCTTTCTTGAAATCTCTCTAGCTCTTCTTGCAGCTTCCCTTGCCCTGGATGCACTTATTGCCTTTTCAAGAATTATCCTTGCTTCATTTGGATGTTCTTCAAGATAGCTGTTTAAATAGTCATAGACTATGGATTCTACTATCCCCTTTACTTCGCTGTTTCCAAGCTTAGTCTTGGTTTGTCCTTCAAATTGAGGTTCAGTAAGTTTAACAGACAGTACGGCAGTCAGTCCTTCTCTAACATCTTCTCCCTGAAGGTTTTCATCTTTATCCTTTAGATAGTTATACTTTCTTCCATAGTCATTTATAGCCTTTGTTAATGCTGACCTTAAACCGCTTAGATGAGATCCTCCTTCTTCAGTATTAATATTATTTGCAAATGTATATATGTTTTCAGAATAAGAATCAGTATATTGAAGTGCTAATTCAACAACAGTATTGTCCTTTGTATCTTCAAAATATAAAATCTCCTTGTGGAGTGGATTCTTATCCCTATTTAGGTATTCAACAAATGACTTTATACCGCCTTCATAGTGAAACACTTCCTTTGTTCCTGTTCTCTTATCCTCTAATGTAATCTTAACACCCTTGTTCAGGAAAGACATTTCTCTAAGCCTGTATTGGAGAGTATTATAGTTAAATTCAATAGAATTGAATATCTCCTTGTCAGGTTTAAATGAAATGGTTGTACCTGTATCATCTGCATCCCCTATGACCTCTAGTTCAGTTACAGGTATTCCTCTTTCAAATTTCTGCATATATTCTTTTCCATTTCTTCTTACCTTTGCAATAAGCCATTCTGAAAGAGCATTAACTACTGATACTCCAACACCGTGCAATCCTCCAGATACTTTATATGCAGAGTTGTTAAACTTTCCTCCAGCATGAAGAATTGTTAGAACTGTTTCTACCGTGGATTTTCCTGTTTGAGGATGTATTTCCACAGGTATTCCGCTGCCATTATCCTCTACTGTTATGGAATTATCCTTACCTATTATTACATTGATAGTATCACATACTCCAGCCAATGCTTCATCTATACTGTTATCTACCACTTCATATACCAAATGATGAAGTCCCTTTTCCCCTGTACTTCCTATATACATACCTGGCCTTTTTCTAACGGGCTCTAATCCTGTAAGTACTTGAATTTCTTCAGCTGTATATACTCTTCCATTATTATCTTTAGCCATTTTTATACCTCCAATCTTGTTTCCAAATCTTCGAACCTTTTTAGAAGTGTTGTAGATGATATATTAGAAACATATATTTTGCATCTTTTTGTGGAAACTCCCCTTCTTCTGTTTATCCTTTTGCTGCAAACAATTACATAGCTTTTTATATCAGCTGTTTCCTTTTTTCCTGATTTGCTGGATTCCAGTAGTCTATTAATAAATGTGCTATTCTCCCTTGGGTCCATGGTTTTTGCATTTAATATAGCAACTATGTCTTTTTTCCGTATATAAGTATTCTCACCAATGTTTATATACATCAAATCTACTCCTCACTTTTTATACTTCCATCTTCTATATAAAATACTGATTTATCAGTACTGATTAATTCGTATAGATTATCCATATCTGTTGTTGTTATCAGGGTTTGAGTATTCTTAAAGGAATCTATGAGATATTTTCTTCTATCATAATCCAGTTCTGAAAAAACATCATCCAATAATAATACAGGATAAGTTCCCCTATCTAAGTTAATTATCTCCACTTCAGATAATTTTATTGATAATACTATTGTCCGCTGCTGACCCTGAGAAGCAAATATCCTGGAATTAACGTTGTTTATATATATGTTTATATCATCTCTATGAGGTCCTATTGAAGTTGAGCCTGTAGCTATATCCTTGCTTCTGTTATCCATAAGGCTTTTTAAAAAGCTTCTCTCCATTTCTTTCCTGTTCAGGCCATTAAAGTTAATACTTGAACTATAACTTAAAGTTAAAGCTTCCTTACCTAAGGTAAGCCTATGGTGTATACTCGAAGATACTTTAGATAGCTTTTCTATGTATTCAATTCTGGAAATTATTATTTCAGTACCAATATTTGCAAGCTGCATATCAAATATATCCAACAGGTTATTTAGGTCGTTTTTGCTTTTATCTGATTTTAATAGGTTATTCCTCTGAAACAGGATTTTATTATATCTGTTTATATTATACTTGTAAATAGGCTTAATCTGAGAAATGCTCATATCCAAAAATAGCCTTCTTTCATTTGGACTTCCTTTTACCAGTGATAGATCATCAGGTGAAAACATGACTATGTTTAATCCGCTATCAAGTTCTCTTTGCCTGTTTAACTCCAGTTTGTTTATCCTTATCCTTTTAGGCTTTTCTTTTTCCAGTTTTATCTCAATTATTTTTTCATTTCCGTCAACTTTTATTGCTGCACCAATATAAGCCTCATTTTTATTGAAGTTTATAAGTTCCCTGTCTCTGCTGGTCCTAAAGGACTTGCCAGTTGCACACATGTAGACTGCTTCCAGTAGATTAGTTTTTCCCTGTGCATTTTTGCCTACAAATATGTTGAGCCTATCATTTAATTCCATGAATATGTTTTTATAATTTCTAAAATTAATGAGCCTAAGGTTCTTGACATTCAATAAAAGCACCTCTCAAAAAATGTTTATAAGTTATAAATCCTCAACCATTTGGTTGAGGCTTTTATTACTCCTTCAATAATTATATCACAATAAATTTATCTATATCTTTTATTTCTACAATATCCCCTCTTCTAATTTTTTTACCTCTCTCTTTTACAGTTTGTCCATTTACAGAAACTATTCCCTCATTTATCAATAGTTTCCCTTCTCCTCCCGTTTGAGTTACTCCAGCAAACTTTAAAAGCTGATCCAGCTTTATGAATTCTGTATTTATCTTAACTTCTCTCATATACTTCTCCTCTACTACGCAGTTTTATATTAGATCTTAAAAGTCTTCCTGAGCTGATCTTACAGGTAATACTAAATAAGTATAATCTATATCATCTATTGGCCTGATGATGCATGGGTTTAGGCTTCCCATGAACAAAAGCTCTATCATTTCAGAATCAATTACTTTTATTCCATCCAGTAGGTATTTTGAATTAAAAGCAATATTTATATCGTCACCACTCTTGTTTGAACTAATTCTTTCGTTTACATTTCCTATTTCATTGTTGGATTTAATAAATACCTGATTGTCAACTATATTAAGCCTTACCAAGTTTGCCTTTTCATCTTTTGCCAAAAGGCTTGCTCTTTCCAGGCTATCCTGAAATGATTTTCTATCTACCTTTACACTTGTCTTATGCTCCTGCCTTATCATTTCCCTGTAGTTTAAGAACTGCCCCTCTATTAGTCTGGATGATACTACAGTATCACCAAGATTGAACATTACATTTTTTGGAGCTATGTATATAGTCATGTCTTCTTCTTCATCACCTAAAATTTTATTTAATTCATTTAACACCCTTCCAGGAATAACTATCTTTATGTTTTCACTTGAGCTTACAGGAATGCTTCTAAAAGACAGCCTATATCCATCAAGGGCCACGAAAGAAGCCATGCCATCCATAATTTCCAATAGAACACCAGTATAAATAGGCCTTGTTTCATCCTGTGCAGTAGCAAACACAGTTTGTCTAATAGCTGATCTAAACAGGTTCTTTGGAATTGAAAATGATATTTCATTACTTATATATGGTAATTCAGGGTATTCATTGGGGTTATATCCCATGATATTGAATTCAGAATCCTCACATTTTATATTAATGTTATTATCACTTAATTCAATGTGGATAGTCGAATCAGGAAGTTTTCTGACTATATCTCCAAAAATTCTTGCATTGATTACTGTTGAACCTTCTTCAATAACATGACAATCCAAATATGTTTCTATGCCTATTTCCATATCTGTTGAAATCAGTTTTAATTTATCTCCATACGCTTCCATTAGTATTCCGTCTAAAATCTGAAGTGTAGTTCTGGAAGGAATACCTTTTTGCACTATTCCTATGTGATTTGATAATGTTTTTTGACTAACTTGTATTTTCAATTGCAATCCTCCTTTTTTAACTGAAAGATAGATATAAGGATATATAAGAATATAGTAATAGTAGTAGGGGCTGTGGATATGTTGATAATCCTTTTCAGGACGATTATAATAACATTTATTTTATTTATTAACATGTTGATAATTCAATTATAATTTTTTAAATTATCCACAGATAAAATAAGCTTTTTTTTTCGGTAAACTATTCACAGCATATTAACAGCAGTATTAACATTTTTTGTTGATTATTCTCCCTTGATATTCTTTATAATGCTGTTTATCCTATTTTTAAAGTCTTCGTCATTGGCTATGTCCTCTGTAATCTTGTCATAGGCATGTATTACTGTAGTATGGTCCCTTCCTCCAAATTCTTCTCCTATTCTTGGAAGTGATAAATCAGTCAGCTCTCTGGTGAGATACATGGCAATTTGTCTTGGGTATGCTATGGCTTTGGTTCTTTTCTTGGAATTGAAATCCTCCATTTTTATGCTGAACTCTTTGGAAACAGCTTCCTTAATTAAATCTACAGTAATCTTTCGAGGTTTATTGGTTGAAATTATGTCCTTTAAGGCTTCTTCTGCCAGCTCTACTGTAACATCCCTATTTGTTAAGGATGAATATGCAACAATCCTGATTAAAGCTCCTTCCAATTCTCTTATATTTGATTGTATTTTGGAGGCAATATACAGCATTACATCGTCAGAAACGTTGATGTTCTCTACTTTTGCCTTTTTCTTCAGTATTGCAATTCTGGTTTCCAGGTCAGGTGGCTGTATATCTGATATTAGGCCCCACTCGAATCTTGATCTCAATCTGTCTTCCAGTGTAGGTATTTCCTTAGGAGGTCTATCACTTGATATGACAATTTGTTTGTTGGCATCATGGAGAGCGTTGAAAGTATGGAAAAATTCCTCCTGAGTGCTTTCCTTTCCTGCAATAAACTGGATATCGTCAATTAACAGCACATCTACATTTCTGTACTTGTTTCTGAACTGGTTGTTTTTGTCGTCTCTTATGGAATTTATCAGTTCATTTGTAAATTTTTCGCTGGAAACATAGACAACTTTAGCATTAGGTGTCTGATTCAGTATATAATGTCCAATGGCATGCATTAAATGGGTTTTTCCCAGCCCAACGCCTCCATATATAAACAAAGGATTATATGCTTGAGCTGGTGCCTCAGCTACAGCCAAGCAGGCAGCATGGGCAAATCTGTTGCTGTTTCCTATTACGAATGTGTCAAAAGTGTATTTTGGATTTAGCTGTGACCTTTGGGTTGTTTTAATACTATTTGAAATAGATTGTCCAATGTTAATACTTATGTCTTCACCTGGAATTGTAAACTGAATTTCATATTCCTTTTTTGTTACCTGCTTTATGGCATTTTTTATGAGATTTAAATACCTGCCTTCCAATATACCTTTTGTAAACTCATTTGGAGCTGCCAGAATGATGATGCTTTCAGTCATTGCAATAGGTTTTATTGTTTTAAGCCAAGTATTAAAGCTTACTTCCGTCAGTTCAACTTTTATAAGTTTTAGAGCTTCATTCCAGATGATTTCCAACTCTGAACTCATATTATAATTCCTCCCATTTTATGTAAATTATAACCATCTAAATATATTTTTAAACGGTAATACTGAAATATAAACAAAATTATCCACAAAAATGTGCTAAATAATTATATTAAAATTAATAAAGAATGGAATAATAATTGTGGATAAGTTATCAACAAAATGTTGAAATATATTTTATTGTATGTATTAATCAAAATTATCCACAGCGATGTAGATAATATAAATGTGGATAAAAACAAGGCAAATTACCAATTACTAAGGGGTTTTTTCCAAAAATAGAACAGATTTATTCACAATTTTATCAACAACTTGTGTATAACTACAAAAGATTTGTTTGCAATAAATTTTATCCACATTTTATTTTATAATAACAAATATTATTGATTATATCAACAATATTATCCACAATATTAAGATGCTGTTAATAACTAATTCTGTGGATAGGAATAATTTTATTTTCTTGACATATATTATTCCTATAAATATAATCTATAGTAGTATTCATGTTTTCTTCAGCAGAAAACCATAATAATTTCTATAGATGCTATAGTATTGAGGGGGTGTTATACGATGAAAAGAACGTATCAACCAAAGAAAAGACAGAGAAGCAAAGAACACGGATTCAGAAAAAGAATGAGTACAAGGGCTGGTAGAAGAGTATTAAAAAGTAGAAGAAATAAGGGCAGAAAGAGATTGTCAGCTTAAGGCCGCAGAAAGTGGCCTTTTTGTGTACGAGGAGATTGTGATGGATAAAAAGCTGAGACTTAGAAGCAATGAGGATTTTAAAAAAGTATATAAATATGGGAAAAGCTATTGGAACCGAAATTTGGTGATATATTTTAGGAAAAATGAGTTGGATCATTGCAGAATAGGATTTACTGTAACGAAGAAAATCGGGAACAGCGTTGTAAGGAATAAAATAAGAAGGCGAATGAAGGAGATTATAAGGAAAAATATTGATAATATTAGTGGAGAATATGATATAATACTAGTACCTAAGAAAAACGTTGCAGATATAGATTATAAGACTTTGGAAAGCGCCACGATTCATATTCTTAAGTTAGCAGGTCTGTTAAAGGATTCAGGTGAAAAGAATGGCTAAAATAGCTGTTTTAATGATAAAGTTCTATCAGAGATATATTTCTAGGTATATTTTAGTGGGAAGTCATTGCAGGTTTTATCCAACTTGTTCACAATATTCTCTGGAAGCATATCAAAAGTATGGTTTTCTAAAAGGCACTTATTTGACTGTCAGGAGAATTTTAAGGTGTCATCCCTTTAACAAAGGAGGATATGATCCATTAAAATGATTGGGGGTTAATACATGACTTTTCTGGGCAATTTATTGGGAAGCATCATGAAACTGATATTTGACTTAGTATCAAAAGTAGGAACAGAAACAGAAATTATTTCTTATTATGGCATCACTATTATTATAACTACAATAATATTTAAGCTGATTCTTTTACCAGTGAGTATACATCAGAGCAAATCTACTAAAAAGATGAATGATTTACAGCCAAAGATAAAGGAAATTCAGCAGAAATATAAGAATGACCCACAGACTCTGAATGCAAAAATGCTACAGCTTTATAAGGAAAATAATTACAATCCAATGTCAGGATGTCTGGTTTTACTAATCCAATTTCCTATAATTATTGCAATGTTTAATGTATTAAGAGGGCCTGTACAATTTGTATTTAAAGATCAGGCAATATATGATGCCATAAACAAAGGTTTTCTTTGGATTCCTGATTTAGGACAGCCAGATCCTTTCATCTGGGGATTACCTCTGTTAGCAGGATTAACTACTTATTTGCAGAGCAAGCTAATGATGGTTAAGAGCACTCAGGGAAATGATCAGGTAGAATCTACTCAAAAGATGATGAACATATTCCTTCCATTTTTCATATTCTGGGCTGCAAGGTCCTTTGCAGCAGGTTTGGCTTTATACTGGGTTATAAGTAATATATTCCAGATAGTACAGCAAATCATAATTAATAGGTCTTTGGGTAATATTAAGGAGGAGACTAAATAATATGAAATCCGTTGTAAAGGTTTCGAAAACCGTTGAAGGAGCGATTAAAGAGGCTTTAGAGGAGTTGCAGGTAAGCAGGAATGATGTAGAGATTGTGGTGTTGGAAGAGCCTAGTAAAGGACTTTTTGGATTGATTGGTACTAAGGATGCAGCTGTAAAAGTGACTGTAATCAATGACCCAGTTGAAATAGCAGAAAACTTTTTAAGTAAGATGCTTATGTGTATGAATGTCAGGGCAAATGTTTCCGTTAAAAGGGAAGGTTCGCAGCTATATATTGAAATTGTTGATATTGATTCTTCAGATATGGGCATTGTTATAGGAAAGAGAGGAAATACGCTGGATGCAATGCAGTATTTGGTAAGCTTATCTGTAAATAAGAACAGGCAGGATTACATTAAGGTTCTTATTGATGTGATGGGATACAGGAAGAAGAGAGAGGATACCTTAATAAAACTGGCCAATAAGATGGCTGAAAAATCAAGAAGTATTCGCAAACCTGTAAAGCTTGAGCCAATGAACCCATATGAGAGAAGAATAATACATTCAGCATTACAGAATGTCAGTGGAGTTACTACTTACAGTGAAGGAGAAGAGCCATATAGAAGAGTAGTTATCCAAGCTAAATAATTTTTGGAAACCCAGTTTTTAACTGGGTTTCTCTTATATAAGGAAAGGTATGGTGAATGATATGAGTGATACAATTGCAGCTATTTCTACTGCAATAGGAGAAGCTGGAATTGGTATAGTAAGGTTAAGCGGCAGGGATTCCATAGAAATTGCCAATAGGATATTTATAGGAAATAAGGTAAAAAGCCTGGATGAGGCAGAAAACAGAAAGCTAACATATGGACATATAGTAGACCCGGAAACAGGGCAAATAATAGATGAAGTATTGATAGCATACATGAAGGAGCCCTATACCTACACCAGAGAAAATGTTGTGGAAATATATTGTCATGGTGGAGTAATATCTGTAAAAAGGATATTGGAGGCTGTATTAAGCTGCGGTGCAAGATTGGCGGAACCTGGGGAATTTACTAAACGTGCTTTTTTAAATGGAAGACTGGATCTGGCCCAGTCAGAGGCAGTCATAGATTTAATAAGGGCAAAAACTGACAAATCCCTTCAGGTGTCCTTAAGTCAGTTGGAAGGAGGGCTTTCAAAAAGAATAAGGGATATTAGAAATATGCTTCTTGAAATGCTGGCACATATAAACGCTTCAATAGACTTTTCAGAAGATGATGTTGAGGATATGGGTTATGAGGAATTGGAGAATAAAGCAAGGTTGGTTAAAGATGAAATTGAAAAGCTTCTCAGAACTGCTGACAGGGGAAAAATACTGAGGGACGGTTTAAATACAGTAATATTAGGAAAACCTAATGTAGGGAAATCATCACTATTAAATTCAATTTTAAGAGAAAACAGAGCTATAGTTACAAATATTCCTGGTACTACAAGGGATATTATTGAAGAATATGTAAATATAGATGGCATACCACTAAAGATAATAGATACAGCAGGCATAAGAAATACGGAAGATATAGTTGAAAAAATAGGCGTTGATAAGGCTAAGGAAATGGTAAATAAAGCTGACTTGATAATAGCAGTTTTTGATATATCAAATGAGCTGTCTGATGAGGATTACGAAATTATTGAGATTATAAAGGATAAACAAGCAATAGTATTGCTGAATAAATCTGATCTGCCCAAAAAATATGATAAAGACTATTTTGAAAAACTATTACCCGATAAAACCATAATATATACTTCTATTTTAGAGGATATTGGAGTAGACGCATTGGAAGAGGAAATCAAGCGTTTATTCTATTCAGGAGATATTGATATTGAAAGCGATGTAGTTGTAACTAATATGAGGCATAAAAATCAGCTTATAAAAGCGAAAAAGAATATTGAGGATGGAATAGAGGGGATTCTTGCAAATGTGCCATTGGACTGCATAGAAGTGGATATAAAGGCATGCTGGGAGAACCTGGGTGAGATTTCTGGAGATACTGTAGGTGAGGATATATTGGATAGGATATTTTCAGATTTCTGCATAGGTAAATAGCAAGAGGGAGGAAAAGACTTTATGAGAGAAATAAAAGGATATGAAGCAGGAGATTATGATGTTGTTGTAGTAGGAGCTGGACATGCAGGATGTGAGGCTGCTTTAGCTTCTGCAAGGATTGGCATGAAAACTTTAATGCTTACCATGAATCTTGAATCTATTGCAGATATGCCATGTAACCCAAATATTGGGGGAACAGGAAAAGGGCATTTGGTAAGGGAGATAGATGCTCTTGGAGGGGAAATGGCCTTAAATATTGATAGAGCATGTATTCAGAGCAGAATGCTGAATACTTCAAAAGGCCCTGCAGTTCATTCCTTAAGAGTTCAGGCAGATAAGAAGAAATACCATACAGAGATGAAGAAGGTTTTAGAAAATGAGCCAAATCTTGACCTTATGCAAGGTGAAGCAATAGATATATTGGTGGAGAATAACGAAGTAAAGGGTGTTATGACAAGAACTGGTGGTATCTACAGGGCTAAGGCTGTAATACTGGCTACTGGTACCTATTTGAAGGGAAGGATTTTTATAGGTGAAGTAAATTATAAGAGTGGACCAAGCGGTTATTCACCCTCAACTCTGCTTTCAGAGTCATTGAAAAGATTGGGTATTGAATTAAGAAGGTTTAAAACCGGCACACCAGCAAGGGTTCACAGGGATTCAATAGATTTTACAAAGATGGAAATACAACCTGGAGATGAGGAAGTTATACCATTTTCATTTATGAATATGGATAAGGATTTGCACATAGACCAGGTACCATGCTATCTGACATATACAACAGAAGAAACAAAGGAAGTAATACTGAAAAATCTAAAACGCTCTCCTTTATATGCAGGTGAGATTGAAGGAATAGGACCAAGATATTGTCCATCCATAGAAGATAAGATAGTCAGATTCTCTGATAAAGAAAAGCATCAGGTATTTATAGAGCCTGAAGGATTGGATACAAAGGAAATGTATGTGCAGGGAGTAAGCTCATCATTACCTGAGGAAGTACAAGTTGAAATGTATAAAACCATAATAGGGCTTGAAAATGTAAAATTCATGAGGCCTGCCTATGCCATTGAGTATGATTGTATTGACCCTACTATTCTTAAGAGGACATTAGAGCATAAAAGCATTAAAAACCTGTTTTTTGCCGGTCAGATAAATGGTTCATCAGGCTATGAAGAAGCAGCAGCACAGGGAATAATAGCAGGTATTAATGCAGCAATGAATATAAAAGGCATGGAACCATTTATATTGGATAGGTCTGAGGCATATATCGGTGTGCTGATAGATGATCTTGTAACCAAAGGAACCAATGAACCATATAGGATGATGACAGCAAGGGCAGAGTATAGATTGACATTAAGGCAGGACAATGCAGATTTAAGGCTGACGGAAAAAGGGTATAGAATTGGACTTGCAACTGAAGAAAGATATAGAAAAACCCTTAGAAAAAAGGAACTAATTGATGCAGAACTTGACAGGCTAAAAAAGGTATTGATTACCCCAACGGATAAGAATAACAATATTTTAGTAGACCTGGGAAGTTCAGCGATAAAGAATCCATTAAGCTTATATGACTTAATTAAGAGGCCTGAATTAACCTATGATTCTTTGAAGGTGCTGGATGAGAATAGACCGGAATTACCTAGAGAAATAAGGCTACAAGTTGAAACTCAGATAAAATATGAAGGATACATTAAAAAGCAGTTGATTCAAATTGAACAGTTCAAAAAACTGGAAGATAAAAAGCTTCCTTTGGATTTTGATTATTCTAAGATAAAGGGGTTAAGCAATGAAGCAATACAGAAGCTGAATCAGATAAAACCTGATTCTGTTGGTCAAGCATCAAGGATTTCTGGTGTTTCGCCTGCTGATATAAATGTTCTTTTAATTTATCTAGAACAGAAAAGAAGAGAAAAGAAAGAAAAAAAGGAGAATGACCATGACTGATGTGAGTACTTTAATTAAAGGAGCCAAGGAATTAGGATATGAAATGGGACAAAATGAAATAAATCAGTTCATAGCTTATAAGGAGCTTTTAAAAGAATGGAATCAAAGAATAAATATTACATCAATTACAGATGATGTGGAAATTGATATTAAGCATTTTATTGACAGTATTACACCTATAAAAACCAATTTGATTGATGATGGCATGAGGATAATAGATATAGGTACAGGTGGAGGATTTCCCGGAATTCCACTGAAGATAATGAAAAAGGATTTAGAAGTTGTATTATTGGACAGCACCATGAAAAGGATTAGCTTTTTGAATGAAGTGATAAAAAGCCTTGGTTTAAGCAATATTACCGCTATCCATGGGAGAGCCGAGGATCTTGGAAGAGATAATAATTACAGAGAAAAATTTGATATAGCAATATCAAGAGCAGTTGCATCATTGAATACATTAAGTGAATACTGCCTTCCATATGTAAAGGTTGGAGGATATTTTATAGCTATGAAGGGTTCAGATATAGAAGAAGAAATAAAAGAAGCAAAGAATGGCATTAAGACATTGGGGGGAGAAATAAAGGATGTTAAAACATTCAAATTGCCACTTAGCGATATAAATCATAGCTTGATAATTATAGAAAAAATAAAAGAAACTCCGACAAAATATCCTAGAGGTGGAGGAAAGCCAAAGAAGAAACCCTTGTAATTTCAATGAATTTGTCGAACGAAAGTTTGGGAAATTAGAAGGAAATAATTTTTATTTATAGAATATTATAGTTAATTAATAAAATTCATTGGGAGTGGATAATACAATGAAAAATATTCAATCAGAGATAAAGTATATCCCTATAGAATCCATTAAGCCAAATCCATACCAGCCACGAAAAGATTTTAATCAAAAGGCTTTAGAGGAATTGAGTCAATCCATAAAGTCCTTTGGATTAATTCAACCTATAAGTGTTAGGAAGCTTCAGGACAATAGCTATGAACTGATTGCAGGGGAAAGGAGATTAAGAGCTTCTGAATTGGCAAATCTAAAGGAAATACCTGCAATTATTGTAGAGTATAGAGATCAGGAATCTGCAATGATTGCTTTAATAGAGAATCTGCAAAGAGAGGATTTGAATTTTATTGAGGAAGCTGAAGGCTATAGAAATTTAATTGAAGACCATGGATTTACACAGCAACAGCTGGCAGAAAAGATTGGAAAGAGCCAGTCTACAATTGCAAACAAGCTGAGAATTTTAAAATTGCCTGATGATATTAAGAAGGATTTATTAGAGCATAATTTGACAGAAAGACATGGACGAGCATTGTTAAAGCTTCCTGATTATGAGCTTCAAAGGAGAATACTAGATAGAATTATAAAAGATGAGCTTAATGTAAGTCAGACAGAGAAGCTTGTGAACGATGTATTGGATGATTTAATAAAGGAAGGAGTAAAAGAAAAGAAGAAGAAAAATGTAAAGGGATTAATCAGTACAAAGATATATATTAATACAATAAAGAATGCATTTAAGGCTATAAAGGAAAGCGGAGTTAACGCAAAGTACAAAGAAGTGGATAAAGGTGAATATTTAGAGGTAATAATACAGATACCAAAATAAAATGTTCCACGTGGAACATTTTTTTACTGGAATTAAACTAGTTGAAATTATATTATAATATAACCTGGCTGACAAAAAGGGGTATAATTACAGAAAGGGGGCAGCAATTTTTTGAATTGCGATTTGTATGTTTGTTTTAGAAACTGATAGATTGATTATTAGAAAGTTTCATATAAGTGATGTAAACGATTTATATGATTATGCAAAGAACCCAAATGTTGGCCCTAATGCAGGGTGGAAACCTCATAAAAACAGAGGGGAAACAATAGCAATTATAATTGAATTCATAAAAAGTGATGAAGTATGGGCAATCGTAGAAAAGAGAAGGAATAAGGTAATTGGTTCCATTGGATTGCATAAGGACAGGAAAAGAGAATTAAGGAATGCAAAAATGATAGGATATGTATTGTCTGAAGATTACTGGGGTAAAGGTTATGCAACTGAAGCTGTAAAGAGAATGTTAAAATATGGCTTTGAAGAATTGGATTTAGATTTAATAAGCGTTTATCATTATCCTCATAATATGCGCTCCAGAAGGGTAATAGAAAAATGCGGTTTCAAGTATGAAGGAGTTTTGAGGAAAGCATCAGTATTATATGATGGAACTGTATATGATGATGTATGCTATTCAATGACTAAAGAGGATTACTATGATATGATGGGCAGGTAAGTATAAAAGGAGAGAGTAAAATGTATGAACATGATTATATTATGAGGTTAGTAAGAGATTTGGTGAATTTCATTGCAAGGGTATTTTTACATAAGGATTGTGTTGATTATTACATATCAGATGAAGAAAATTTATCAGGAACTGATTTATTGCATAAACAGCTTATTTTTTTAATAAGTCAAGGAAAAATTAACGAAGCAGAGGACCTGCTTTTTGAAGCGATGGATGTAGACAATCCAAAATATTTGGAAGTAGCAATTGATTTTTATAATAGGCTAAATGAAATGGAAGACGAGTTTCTTGAGGAAAATAACTTTTCCAGACAGGAAATAGAAGAGGGACTAAAGGAGGTTATAAGAATATTTGGAATAAATATTTAGAGATAGAAGAATAGAGTCAGCAATCTGCTGACTTTTATCATGTAACTGTCATTCCTATGTTGGAGGTTTTACCATAATATCAGCATAGGGAAATTGGTAGAAGCTTTATGAAAAAAATACAAAGCTTCTATGAAAATTCAGCATGTTGAAATCACATGGAATGGTTATACGTAGATACTTAGAGTATAAATAAAATATTAAATATTGAAGGAAGATAGCAATGAATTGTCCAAAACGTAATAGTCAAAATAATGTATTGTGATTTATATTTGAATTGTTGAGAAATAATTCGATTTCATAGATGAAATCAGGTGGGAAACGTGAAGGAAGATATTAAAAACCAAATTGGAAAATGCGGTTTCTATTGTGGTAGCTGTCCTGCTTATGCAGAGGGGCAATGCACAGGCTGTAATACAGCACATTCAAAAGGAGATTGCTATACTTTTAACTGTGTAAATCAGCGAAAAATAGATTTTTGCGGTCTATGTGAGGATTTTCTATTGCTTTGTATGTAAAAATGAATTGAAAAATAATTCCTACTAAGACTAACAATATGATACAATATTATTAGTATTGAAAATAATTATTAGTGTTGAAAATAAGGAATATTAGTGCGAGAATGTAGCATATTTCAGGGTTATAAGTCATGATAGATGTTATTGAAGACCATCATAGAGGTGATTGAATGGGCCGAGTTATTGCAGTATTTAACCAGAAAGGCGGAGTTGGCAAAACTACTTCTGTTATAAACCTGGCTGCTGCCCTGGGGAAAAAGGATAAGAAAATACTGGTCATAGATATTGATCCACAGGGAAATGCAACAAGTGGTTTAGGTATTGATAAAAAAAGCCTTCAAGCTTCCATATATGATGTACTTATAAATAATATGGACATAAATGCAGTTATCAAAAGTACATCTGCATGTAATGTTGATATTGTACCTTCAAATGTAGATTTGGCAGGCGCAGAGATAGAGCTGATAGAACGGGATGAAAGAGAGCTTTCATTAAAAAAATCCATAAATGGAGTTAAGGATAAATATGATTTCGTATTTATTGATTGTCCTCCATCACTGGGATTATTGAGTATAAACGGATTATCTGCTTCTGATAGTGTTATTATCCCAATACAGTGCGAGTATTATGCTTTGGAAGGAGTAAGCCAGCTTGTAGAAACCATAATGCTTGTAAAAAGGAGTTTGAACCCGAATTTGGAAATTGAAGGAGTAATACTAAGCATGTTTGATGGCAGGACAAACCTTTCAATTCAGGTCGTTGAGGAAGTAAAGAAATATTTTAAAGACAAGGTTTATACTTCAATTATTCCTAGAAATGTGAGGCTTGCAGAAGCTCCCAGTCATGGCTTATCTGTTTTAGACTACGATGCCAAATCCAGAGGCGCTGAAGCATATTCCGAGTTGGCTGAAGAGTTTCTATATTTATTAGAGGAGGGAATTTAGATGGCTTCGAGGAAAAGAGGTCTGGGCAGAGGTTTATCAGCACTAATACCTGATGAATCAGAAGGATACATTTTTGATGAGGATGCAAAAAAGGAAAAAATAGTAGAAATAGATGTTAACCTTGTTGTTTCCAATAAGGACCAGCCAAGAAAAGAGTTCGAAAAGGAATCTTTGGAAGAGCTTAGGGATTCAATTAAAAAATATGGTATTATTCAGCCAATTGTAGTAAGAAAGATAAGTGGTAAGTATGAGATAATTGCTGGAGAGAGAAGATGGAGAGCAGCAAAGGAAGCCAATCTTGATAAGGTGCCATGCATAATAAAAGAAGTAGATGACATGGAGGCTATAAAAATTGCACTTATTGAAAACATACAAAGGCAGGACTTGAATCCAATAGAAGAGGCAAATGCTTTTAAGGCCCTAATGGATAATTTCAGCTTAACACAGGAAGAGGTAGCTGAGGCTGTAGGAAAAAGCAGGTCATATATAGCTAATACGATTAGGCTTTTGAACCTTGATAAAGAAATACTAGATTATGTATCTCAAGGGAAAATCAGTGCTGGTCATGGAAAGGCTTTATTAAGTGTAAAGAATAAAAAGGAAAGGCTGGATATTGCAAAAGCAATTGTGGACAAGAATTTAAATGTAAGAGATACTGAAAAATTGGTATCGAGGTCAAAATCCAAGAAAATCAAAGAGAAGGTTTCACAAAAGGATCCTTTTGTTGAAGAAGTGGAAGAAAAACTTATGAGTGCACTTGGGACAAAGGTAAACTTGATACCCGGTAAAAAAGGAGGAAGAATTGAAATAGAATTTTACAATGATGAAGATTTACAAAGAATAGTGGAAATTATTGCTAATGAACAATAATAAATGTTCCACGTGGAACACTATTGAAAGGAGATAAGATATGCAAGTAAATATTTATCAGGTTGATGCATTTTCACCTAACCCATTTGGTGGTAATCCTGCAGGAGTAGTTCCAGATGCCAGAGGTATTTCAGATGAAGATATGCAAAAAATTGCAAGGGAAATGAATCTGTCAGAAACAGCCTTTGTGATTCCTATAGATAATAACAGCTATAAAGTCAGGTTTTTTACACCAGTGGAAGAAGTAGATCTTTGCGGACATGCAACTATAGCTACTTTTTATACTTTGGCTTCCATGGGATATTTGGCTCCTCTGGATGAAGGAGTAAAAACCATATACCAGGAAACAAAAGCTGGCAGATTACAGGTGGACATACATTTTAAAAACGAAAAAGTAACCAAGGTTATGATGCAGCAATCAGCACCAAAGGATTTAGGCATTGTAGAGGATATTGAATCTCTTATTGAGTGTTTCAATCTCAATAAGGAAGAAATAGGAATAGATAATGAATATGCACCTCCCAAAATAATTTCCACAGGCCTTCCAGATATAATGCTGCCTATAAACAGCAAGGAAAAACTATACAATCTTAAGATTGATATGAATAAGCTAACAGAAGTATCAAGGGAATTAGGTGTAACTGGAGTACATGCTTTCTATTTACCAAGATATGACTCTGATGTTGTTTATACAAGAAATTTTGCTCCACTGGTAGGAATAAATGAAGAAGCTGCTACAGGTACTTCAAACGGGGCTTTAATCTACTATTTAAAAAGCCAGGGATATATCACCGGAAATGAAATAGTGTCAATACAAGGAGAGCCAATGAATAGGCCAAGCAGAATATACTGCTATATAGAAGACAGGGATGGAGCCTATGATGTAAGGGTAGGTGGAGAAGCCAGGATTGTAATGCAAGGAATAATGTGTTTTTAATAAATGGTCGGCCTATGAAGGATGAAACCTTTATAGGTCGATGGTATTCATTCAAATTACAAATAAAACCTAAATAGAAAACATAAATATTTTAACATTTTGTATACTACATATAAGAAATATATATCTGTAGAAGCAACTTATCAGTATAAATGGATTATTTAATATAAAGATTATACAGAGGGTAAGAAAACTAAATGAAATAAACTTATAGTCTTATCAATATAGAAAATAAATATTGCTTGGAAGTAATTTCATCTTCAGTTCTCATTTTTGTATAATATATTTAAAATACATAAAAACGGTGGTGATTTTATGTTTATTCAAAAACCAATAAGTGACTATGTTGCAGAAGTGGCTTCTAAGGAACCAACTCCAGGAGGAGGAAGTGTTGCAGCATTGGCTGGAAGCCTGGGAGCAGCATTGACAGTAATGGTTGGGAACCTGACCATTGGCAGAAAAAAATATGACCAGCTATCTGATGATGTAAAAGAGATTATGAACAGGAATTTTGAAGAATTAAAAAAAAGTATTGAAAAGCTAAACAGCATTGTAGATGAAGATACCAGGGCTTTTGATAAGGTTATGGAAGCTTTGAAGCTTCCCAAGGAGACTGATGAGCAGAAAAAAATTAGATCTGATGCAATCCAGGAAGGATATAAGGTTGCTTTAGAGGTTCCATTAAGATGTGCTGAGGAATGCTATAAGGTATTGAAATTACAAAAGGTTTTTGCTGATTACGGAAATGTAAATGCAATAACAGATGTTGGTGTAGGGGCATTGCTTGCAGCTACAGGCCTTGAGGGAGCAATTTTAAACGTAAGGATTAATCTAAACAGCATAAAGGATCTAGAGTTTAAAAATAGGATTGAAGGGAGAATAAATATTTTAATGACAGAAGGTTTAAAATTAAAAAATGAATTAATGGAAACAGTATATAAAAGATTATGATAAAAGAAGCCTGATATGGCTTCTTTTTCTATCTAATATACATGGGATTGTGGTATAATCAAAAATATACTAATAGATAAGGGTGATATGTATGGTGTATTTTGATAATGCAGCAACCACATTCCCTAAACCAGATGAAGTTTATGACGCTATAATGAAATCCATGAAAGAATATGGGGCTAATCCTGGAAGGTCAGGTCATAAACTTGCATTGAGAATGGGAAGGGAAATATATGAAACCAGGGAATTGCTTGCGAAGCTATTTAACATAGATAATCCTATGAATGTTGTATTTACTTCTAACTGTACAGAAAGCTTAAACCTGGCAATAAAAGGAATACTGCAAAGAGGAGATCATGTTATAACTTCTTCCATGGAACACAATTCAATACTAAGGCCTTTAAGCTCATTGGAGAAAGAAGGCGTTGAGTTAACTATTGTGAAAGGTGACAGAAAAGGGAGGATAGATGCAAAAGATATAGCCAAAAACATAAAAAATAATACAAAGCTCATTGCAATAACCCATGTTTCAAATCTTACGGGTACTATTATGCCTATTGAAGAAATAGGGAAATTAGCATGGAAAAATGGTATATTCTTTCTTGTTGATGCTGCTCAATCAGCAGGAGTATATGACATTGATGTAAAAAAAATGAATATAGATATGCTAGCCTTTCCTGGTCATAAAGGGCTGCTGGGGCCACAGGGAACAGGAGGACTCTATGTAAGAGAAGGAATAGCGCTCAAGGAAATAAAACAGGGAGGAACAGGAAGCCTGTCACATATGCTGGAACAGCCTGATATATTCCCGGATAGATACGAGAGTGGAACCTTAAATGGTCCAGGTATTGTTGGTTTAGGTGCAGGTATCAAATACATTATGAAAACTGGAATTGAAAATATAAGAAAGCATGAAGAGGAACTGACTAAGCATTTTATTGAAGGCATATCCAAAATAGACAAGGTTAAAGCATATGGCCCATTAAATGTAGAAGAACAAGGAGCTGTAGTTTCAATAAATATTGGAGATGAAGATTCTTCTGAAATTAGCTATATTCTTGATGAAAAATATGACATAGAGGTAAGGCCAGGCCTTCACTGTGCACCTTTGGCCCATAAGACAATAGGCACTTTTGAACAGGGTGTAGTCAGATTTAGCTTTGGTCCTTTCAATACTCATGAGGAGATAGACTATGCTTTAAAAGCAATTTTTGAAATATCCAGGGAAATATAAGGAAGGGGAAATGCGCATGGAATATGTTAAACAGTTGATATCGCTATATAATATGGAGATAGTAATAGGTTTGGTAATTGCAATTATAATATTATTCTTAATGAATATATTCTCTGCAGTCAGGATATCTAAAATAAAGAAAAGGTATAATGCGCTTGTAAGAGGGAAGGATAATGCAAGTATTGAGGACTTATTAATAAGAAATGGTCATGAAATAGATGACATTAAAGATGAAATAGCCAATTTACAAAAGAGGATAGAAGAACTGGATGTTAAGTTGACTTTTGCAGTTCAAAAGGTTGGATTTATAAGATACAATGCTTTTGCAGATATGGGTTCTGAGCTGAGCTTTTCTATCGCAATTTTAGATGGCTTCCTGAATGGATTTGTGCTAACAAGCATTTTTGGACGCGAACAATCTGTATGTTATGCTAAATCAATTAAGAATGGAAAGTCTGTTTATCCATTGTCAGCAGAAGAGATTCAGGCAATAGACAGGGCAATTAAGGGAGACTTTTATAATAACTTATAAAACAGGAGGAATTATGGAGAAAATTCTATATATAGTAAACCCGGTAGCAGGAGGGGGAAAAACTAAAGAACTTGTCCCCCTCATAGAAAGCACAATGAAGCATAGAAATATAGAATACAGCATAGTTTTCACAACAAAACCCAAGGAAGGAACAGATTTAGCCAAAGAAGGGCTCAATGAAGGATATACTCTGATTGTTGCGGTAGGAGGAGATGGAACTGTAAACGAGGTAGCTTACGGGATAATAGAAACTGGTAGAGGAATATTGGGCATACTTCCCAGTGGCACAGGCAATGATCTGGCTAGAAGCCTTGGCATATCGTTAAACCCGAAGGAAGCATTGGAAACAATATTAGAAGGTAAAACTAAAAATATTGATATAGGCAAAGCTAATGACAATCTATTTTTGAATATTTCCAGCATTGGTTTTGATGCAGAAGTAGTTATTGTAACTGATAGAATAAAGACAAAAATAAAGTCAAGTATATCTTATGTAATAGCCTTGCTGATAACCATATTCAGATTTAAATGTATTAGAGTTGAAATGGAAATAGACGGATTGACTATAAAAGATAATATATTATTGATTGCTGTAGGCAATGGGAAATACTATGGAGGCGGTATTAAAATACTCCCCATGTCAAATGTTGAAGACGGATATTTTCATGTGTGCACAGTAAAAAAGATTTCAAAGTTAAAACTTCTATTTCTTCTGCCAACTATTGTCAATGGCAGCCATATAAATCAAAGGAAATATGTCAACATCTACAAGGCAAGAAATATTAAGGTCAGAACAATGGAAAAATCATATCTGAATGTTGATGGTGAAATTGAGGAAATTAATGGGGAAGTAATATTTGAGATGAATAGTTCTAAGCTTAGGGTTACAGCAAATGATTAGTGGAAACAAAATACAGCATAAAAGTACCCTCTACTAAGCAGTATAGTCTATAAGGAGGGGTACTTTTATGGAGGATGATTCCAATAAATATAGAGGGTATATAATAACTGACATGGAATTGGGAGATAGTTTAGATAATGTAGTATTTATGTACTATGAACCTCTTCTTCAATTAAAATATCAATATGACATGGAAAATGATGAAGGAACTGATTTACAGTCATAAATTAGTTCCTTCTTTATAATTGATATTAAATATCTTAAATAAAGCCCTGTTTAAGCTTTTAGCTATGACATCAGCCATATTCATTACCAGGCTCAATCTTGTGTTTTGCAATATCATATATTCCATCATGCCTTTTATATTTACCACTCCGGTAATACTTATATCCCCAACAACAGGAAGGTCCTTATTGACTCCAAGTCCAGGCTTTAAAGGGCCATTTTTAATATTCACATATCCTACCTTATCTATATTTCCAAGCGAGGCATCAATTGCAATGACTAATGCATCCTTATAATATGTATTTATATGATGAATTTTGTCTTCAAGATTTTTGGCATGCACAGGCTCATTTAGAGTTCCCATAAGGTAAACTCCATTATAGCATGTAATATGGGGAGCCAACATATGCCCTACCAATGGCCCAAGAGAATCTCCTGTAGATCTGTCTGTGCCAATGCATAATATGATAAGCTCTTGGTTTCTTTTTAAATTTTCCCCCAGGTGTTTTATGATTAAATTGGAAAATCTGGAGACTGCGTAGGGGGAACTGGTATCAACATAGTTATTGTTGAGAATATCAAGCATTATTTACCTCCATAATAGATAGTATTGCAAAATATTTTTCTATATAATATATGAGATGTATGGACATAATAGAAGTATTACCATAATAAAGAAAATAAATACTAATAATGCAAATTTGACATTATTAAGAATACGTGAAGAAATATTAAGAATTCTTAACATTTTACATGGAGGTAAATAATGCCTGTATAAATAGTCTGAATAGCTGAATTTAGCGGTTTACGGGGCTTGGTATATTTTTCATCCCATTGAATAAAATATATTGAGACAGGCTAAGGATTTGAAAAACAATACTTCTATGTTATAATAATTCATAAAGAAGTTACAAATAAGTTACAAAACCTCAACAAAATTGTTATGGTTTTACTAATCCAAAGATAAGGAGGTACTAAAACCATGCCGGATCAGAGTAATGTAGACTCTCAATCACCTGTTTCACCTACAGATAACAGTAATTCCGACAGCATGTTTAGTAACATGAGGTATATAATTAAAGAAAAGTGTAGCCTTAAAAATATAGTAATAACCTTAATGCTGATAGTGATTGTAGCCTCTCTTGTAACCATATATAAAATCAATGAAATAAGAACCAGAGGCTATACTGTCTATTATGGAGATAAGGAAGTAGGTATAGTCAGAACACAGGAAGAGGCTAACAGCGTATTGGATAACATAAGAAAAGAGTTGTGTAGTACATATGACAGTGATATTGTTTTGGAAGACAGCTTGAAGTTTGAAGATACGCATGCAAAGGATAATATGCTGACAACTCCTGAAAAACTGGAATCGAATATCAAATCCAATCTGACTTATCACGTCAAAGGCTATGTCTTAAAAGTTAATGGTCAGGAGATAGGTTATAGTAATTCCAGGGAAAAGCTTGAACAGCTATTGGAAACAATCAAAGAACCATATTTGAACAGCAAAGAAGGTAAAATCATAGATGTAAGTTTTGTTGAGGATATAAAAATAGAAGAAACAGAATTTTCTCTAAATAAAATAAGCAGTACAGATGAAATACTAGAGCACATATTGACCGGATCAGAAGAGGTTAGGACACATATTGTAGAGGTAGGAGAAAGTCTGTGGACTATAGCAAAGATGTATGGAATTAAAGTAGACGATTTGATTTCAGCAAATCCTGATAAGGTTCCTGAAAGATTGCAGATAGGCGATGAAATAAAGCTTACAACGCCAAAGCCATTGATTACCGTACAGGTTGTTGAAGAAATTGAATATACAGCAAGTACTGATTTTGAAGTAAAGACGGAATATGATAACAGCATGTATAAAACACGGCTCTTTGTCAATATTTGGGGTGGGATTTTCTTAAATCCCGCTCCATTACTATTTTTACCCTTATTTTTGTGTTATGATTGAGATGGATAGAATTACATGTATTTTGGGCACACTTAAATAAACCT
>DUMS01000056.1 GCA_012839745.1 Tissierellia bacterium | reverse complement strand
CTTTGCCAACTCTGAAACTGTAAGGGAGATGATATTATTACAACTATGAAACAGAGCCGTCATGAAATGCTAAAAGCAAAATGGATAGAATTAATAAAAAGTCAAAAAGAAAGTGGTTTGCCTATTCGTAAGTGGTGTGAGGAAAATCATATTTCTCCTACTCAATACTATTACTGGTTAAGAATAATCCGTGAAGATTCATTAATTAAAGCAGGAACTCTGGCGGTTACAGGACAAACTCAGTTTGTAGAAGTTAAACCTGGTTTTGATAAGGTAGGATTTAATCATCAGGGAGTTTGTGCTGTACTACGCTCAAATGGGATTGAAATTGAAATTCTAAATGGTGCAGATCCAGATACATTAGAAGCTCTACTGGGAATCCTTAAGAGATGAAGATAAAATTTCCTGACGATATACGAATATATATTGCCTGTGGCAAGACAGATATGAGAAAATCCATAGATGGTCTTGCTGCTATAGTTGTTCAGAATTTCAATCTGGATCCATTTGAGAATGCGCTGTTTCTGTTTTGTGGTACAAAAAAAGATAGAATGAAGGCACTTTATTGGGAGGGAGATGGATTCCTTTTACTGTACAAAAGACTGGAAGATGGGATTTTCCAATGGCCTAGAACAGCAGAAGAAGTTAGAGAAATAACACCCCAACAATTTAGATGGCTAATTGAAGGATTAAGTATAGATCAGAAAATGGTATAATAGTCTCATTGATACTTAAGAAGAAAGGCTAAATCCCAATGAACGAAAACTATTTGATAAAAGCACTTCAAGATACAATTAAATCACAAAATAAAATCATTGAAAATCTTAAGGAAGAGCTGAGAAAAGCTAATGAGAATATAGAATATCTCATAAAAAAGCTTTATGGAAGAAAAACTGAGAAAACTTCTGTAATAGATGGCCAGTTAGTAATTAGTGATATTTCATTAGGATTATTCAATGAGGCAGAAAAAGAAACCGATTCTTCTGTTCCTGAACCAGTTCCATTTGAAGAGCCAGTAAAAAGGACAAGAAAAGGCTACAAGAGAAAAGAAGCTTTTAAGGATATTCCACAACAGGATCATGTCTACAAGCTTGATGAATCTCAAAGAGTATGCCCAATTGATGGCGAGAGATTATCAGTATTAGGAAAGAAGTTCTTAAGATCAGAAATCAAATATGTACCTGCGGAAATCAGCATAGTTAACATATATCAGGAAACTTATGAATGTAAAAGATGTAAGAAAGAGAACAGGCCAGGAGTATATAATCCATATACGCCAGAGCTTGTACTTCAACATTCCTATGCTACAGCTTCCAGCGTAGCGTGGACTATGTATCAGAAATTTGTACAATCAGTTCCTCTATATCGCCAGGAGAAAGAATGGAAGCAGATGGGCTTTCCATTAAGTCGTGCAACACTATCAAACTGGATCATAAAAACCTCTGAGGAGTGGCTAATTCCTTTAGTAGAGAAACTACGAGAGGAACTTCTTAAGGAGAAATATCTGCATGCTGATGAAACCCCTGTACAGGTATTAAATGAAGAAGGTAAGAAAAATACCACTAAATCCTACATGTGGGTATATTCTACATCAGAAAACTCAAAAAGAGGAATCAGGGTATTCCGGTATGCTACTGGTAGAGCAGGGGAAAATGCCAGGGAATTCTTAAAAGGATTTAATGGATATTTACATACCGATGGATTCAGTGGTTACGGGAAAATTGAAGATGTCCATCACTGTTTATGTTGGGCTCATGTTAGGAGGTATTTCACAGATGCCCTGCCAAAAGACATGAATAGCCCTGAAGCTACCTTACCTGCAACAGGAATAGCATATTGTAACCAGCTGTTTGACTGGGAAAGAAAGTTTAAGAACTTAACAGCCGATGAAAGGAAAAGAATGCGTCTAGAGAAGGAAAAACCTATCTTAGATGCCTTTTGGTCGTGGGCAGAAAATTCAATTGATAAAGTACTTCCCAAATCTAAAATTGGTAAGGCTCTTCAGTATGCCTTAAACCATAAAGAAAAGCTACAGACATATCTTGAAGATGGGAACTGCCTTATCTCCAATAACATAGCTGAAAACAGTATAAAACCATTTACAGTAGGAAGGAAAAACTGGCAGTTTTGTGGTAGTCCACGAGGAGCTGAAGCAAGTGCATGTGTCTATTCACTGGTTGAAACAGCAAAGGCTAATGGACTAAACCCCTACAAATATTTAGAATTTCTATTATCAAGGCTACCAGGATTTGATTTTAGGTCCAATCCAAAAGTATTAGACTTAATGATGCCTTGGGATGAATTGGTACAGAAAACATGTAAAATAGATTAAACCTATAGGGATATCATACAGATATCCCTATTATTATGCCATCCATCTTTTATTATACGCTTACT
>DUMS01000055.1 GCA_012839745.1 Tissierellia bacterium | reverse complement strand
CTTCATCCAGCAATAGATTTATTCTTTCCCTTGCTGTCAGCTTGCCTTCGCTGTGCTGTTTCTGTATTTTCTTTTCTCCGCCACCAAGTTCAATTTTTTTCCTGGTTTCCAGGAGCTTGTCGATTTTTTCTTTCATTTTTGTCCTCCCCTCTAGATTACCTTTCGCACAATTCTATTAGTACTCCAAAAGTTGATTTTGGGTGTAAAAATGCAATTTTTGCTCCTCCTGCACCTTTCCTTGGCTTCTCGTCTATTAACCTGATTCCCTTTGCTTTTACTTCCTCCAGAGCCTTTTCAATGTTCTCAACTCTATAAGCAATATGTTGAATTCCTTCGCCTCTTTTTTCAATAAATTTAGCTATTGGGCCTTCCTTGTCTGTAGATTCTAAAAGCTCCACTTCTGTATCTCCTATAGGCAAGAAGGCTGTTTTTACCTTTTGCTCCTCTACAACTTCTGTATCAACGCATTTTATTCCTAATACCTCTTCATAAAACTTTAGAGCTTCATCTAAATTAGCTACTGCAATGCCAATATGATCTATTTTGGTTACCATAATAACCCTCCTATCCTTTAATAAAATCCATAATCATATCCTTGGCAGTATAAGGGTCCAACTTCTTTGATATAACGTCATCTACCAGTTTGTCAAATAGGTTCCCCTTGTGAGCTTTATTCATTACCAGGTTTAAAAACTCCTCTTCTGCCAGCTTCATTATTTCAAGCCTTATGTTTTTCTTTCTTCTCTCTACAATCTTCCCTGTTTCTTCCAAATAAGTCCTATGTTCAATTAGTTTATCCACTAGTTCGTCTATATTCTGATTCCTGCTGGCAGATACCTTTACAACCGGAGGCCTGTAGTCCTTTTTTTCACTTAAGTCCAAATTCATCTCTATTTCCAGTTTAGTCCTGTCTGCTCCCTCCAGGTCAGACTTATTGATGGCAAATACATCTGCAATTTCCATTATTCCTGCCTTTATAGCCTGTATGTCATCTCCCAGGTTAGGTACCATTACCATCAATACTGTATCTGCTATTTTTACTATATCCACTTCTGACTGCCCAACGCCTACAGTCTCAATAAATATATAATCCATTCCAAATATGTCCAAAACCTTAACTGCACCCCAAGCAGCTCTAGACATGCCTCCCAAGGAACCACGGGTCCCCATGCTCCTTATGAAGACATTTTTATCCAGCGTCAAATCATTCATGCGTATCCTGTCTCCTAGAATTGCACCGCCTGTAAAGGGACTGGTAGGGTCTATTGCCAAAATACCAATCTTTTTACCTCTTTTCCTGAATTCCTTTGCCAGCTTATCCGTAAGGGTGCTTTTACCACTGCCTGGTGCTCCCGTTACTCCTATTACATAGGCATTTCCAGAATGCTTATATAGTTCCTTTATTATGTTAACTGCTTCCAGATCATTGTTCTCCAGCATTGAAATAAGTCGGGCGCAGGCCCTTCTATCTCCGTTAAGAAGTCTCTCTCCTAAATTCAATGAACGCACCACCTGTATTATCTTTTTACATTTCTTTTTATATATTCAACTACATCTTTAGTAGATGTTCCAGGAGTAAAAATCTCTTCTATACCAGCTTCCTTCAGTTTAGGTATATCATCCTCTGGTATTACTCCACCTCCAATTACAAGCACATCGTCTACTCCTTCTTCCCTGAGAAGATTTACAACTTTTGGGAATAGGTGATTATGGGCTCCAGACAGAATACTCATAGCTACTACATCAACATCTTCCTGGATTGCAGCCTGAACTATCTGTTCAGGAGTCTGTCTAAGGCCTGTATATATTACTTCCATTCCAGCATCCCTTAAGGCTCTTGCAATTACCTTTGCACCTCTATCATGTCCGTCCAACCCTGGCTTTGCTACCAACACTCTAATGGGTCTATCCATATTTATATACCTCCCTATACTAAATCTACAATTCACAATTAAAGTATTATTGATTGCTCATATTCTCCAAATACTTCCCTTAATACTCCGCAGATTTCACCTAATGTTGCATAGGCTTTAACTGCATCCAGAATATATGGCATCAGATTTTCAGAAGTATTGGCCTTTTCTTTCAGCTTCATCAATACATCTTCTACTAATCTGTTATCCCGTTCTTCTTTTAGTGCCTTTAATTTTTCCCTTTGCAGCCTTTCAACTTCTGGGTCAACCCTTAATATATCCTTATGTCCTTCCTCTTCTATCTGGAACTTATTTACTCCGACTACAATTCGCTTTCCTGATTCAATTTCCATCTGATAGTTATATGCTGCATCTTGAATTTCCTTTTGTATATATCCGCTTTCAATTGCCTTTATGGCTCCACCTAATTCATCTATTTTCTTGATGTAGTTCATAGCTTCTTCTTCAATTTTATTAGTCAGGCTTTCAATATAGTATGAACCTGCCAATGGGTCTATGGTTTCAGTAACTCCTGATTCATATGCTACAATCTGTTGAGTCCTGAGTGCTATGCGTACGGATTCTTCTGTTGGTAAAGCTAAGGCCTCATCCCTTGAATTTGTATGCAATGATTGAGTTCCTCCCAACACTGCAGCAAGAGTTTGAATTGTTACCCTTACAATATTGTTATCTGGCTGTTGAGCTGTCAATGTGGAACCTGCTGTCTGTGTATGGAATTTAAGCATCATGGATTTTTCGCTCTTTGCATGGAATCTTTCCTTCATTATCCTTGCCCAAAGCCTTCTTGCAGCTCTAAACTTAGCTACTTCCTCCAGCAAATCATTGTGGGCATTGAAGAAGAATGACAACCTTGGTGCAAAATCGTCTACATCCAATCCAGCTTCTATAGCTGCCTCTACATAGGCAATACCATCTGCCAGTGTAAATGCTACTTCCTGAACTGCAGTGGCACCAGCTTCCCTAATGTGGTATCCGCTTATGCTTATTGTATTCCACTTGGGTACTTCCTTTGAGCAGTATTCAAATATATTTGTTATAAGCCTCATTGAAGCCTTTGGTGGGAATATATAGGTTCCTCTTGCTATGTATTCCTTCAATATGTCATTTTGGATAGTTCCTCTTAAACTTCCCTTTGGTACTCCCTGCTTCTCAGCAACTGCAATGTACATGGCCAGTAGAACGCTTGCAGGAGCATTGATGGTCATAGATGTGCTTACCTTATCCAGAGGTATTCCATCAAATAATATTTCCATATCCTTTAATGAGTCTATGGCAACTCCTACCTTGCCTACCTCTCCTTCAGATAATGGATGGTCTGAATCATATCCAATCTGAGTAGGTAAATCAAAAGCTACACTTAATCCAGTCTGTCCCTGTTCCAATAAATACTTATATCTTTTGTTGGATTCCTCTGCTGTAGCAAATCCAGCATATTGCCTCATTGTCCACAGCCTTCCCCTATACATGGTGGGCTGAACTCCTCTGGTAAATGGGTACTGTCCTGGAAATCCTAATTTTTCGTTGTAATCCAAATCTTCAATGTCATCTGGTGTATAGAGCCTTTTTACCTCTAAATTGGAGCCTGTCTTAAATGATTCCTTTCTTTCAGGAAAACGACTGATAGTCTTTTCCACGTTGTTCTTTGTCCAGTTTTGCTTTTCAAGCCTAATCTCCTCTAACTTATTTTTATCAAACATAATCCGATCCTCCCTATATGGAAAGTTTAATCATATATACTCATATCTATTATATTAATAAATGTGTTTGTTTTGCAATATACATTTCAAATTATCCTAAAAAATGAAATAAATATTGCAATATTTTAAATGTTGATTTATATTAAATCCTCATGCTTCCCGTCTTCATATATCTTACGTGCCATGACAAGGCTTCTTCCAGATTATGTGGAGTATGTTTGTATTTACATGACTCTAAACTGTTTTTGTAATAGTCTTTTAACATCTCTTTATACTCTCCATAAGTGCAGTTTTCAATGATAGCCTTTGCCCTTTCTTTTGGGCTAAGCCCTCTCAAATCTGCAACTCCTTTTTCTGTTACTATGACCTGAACATCGTGCTCTGTGTGGTCACAATGGGATACCATTGGCACTATGCAGGATATGGTACCTTCCTTTGCTGTTGCTGGAGTAACAAATATTGATATATAGGAGTTCCTGGCAAAATCTCCGGACCCTCCTATTCCATTCATTATTCTGCTTCCCATTATATTGCTGGAGTTCACATTGCCGTATATATCCACTTCTATTGCTGTATTTATTGCTATAACTCCTAATCTCCTTATTACTTCAGGATTATTGCTTATCTCCTGTGGCCTTAATATTATCTTTTTCTTATATTGGTCTATATTCTTATAAAAGTGCTCTTGCTTATTTCTAGAAAATGTAAGAGAAGTAGCTGATGCAACGCTTACCTTCCCACAATCAATTAAGTCAAGTACAGTATCCTGAATAACTTCTGAATATACTGACAGATTTTCATATTTAGAATATATTAAGCCAGCTAAAACTGCATTTGCAACGCTTCCTACTCCTGATTGCAGTGGAAGCAGATTTTCAGGCAATCTGTTATGCTTTACCTCATTGTCCAGAAAATCAATTAGATTCTCAGCAATTTTATTTGATATATCATCAACAGGCGATAATTTTTTATCTGCATCCATAATGTCTGTAATCACAATTGCTGCTATTTTCTCCGGATTACAGGGTATATAACTGGTTCCAATTCTGTCTCCTGCTTTTAAAATAGGAATAACATCCCTGTATGGTGGATTTTTGGGACTGTACACATCGTGCATTCCTTCCAGTTCTATTGGCTGGCTTACATTTAGCTCAACTATAACCTTATCAGCTTTCTCAACATAAATGTTTGCGTTTCCTACAGATGTAGATGGTATTATTCCGCCGTCCTCATTTATAGCTACAGCTTCTACCAGTGCTATATCAATTTCCTCCAGGAATCCATATTTTACATACTGAGAAAAATTGCTCAAGTGAATGTCACAGTATTCTATATTCCCTTCATTTATGCTGTTTCTTATGGAGGAATTGGTCTGATAAGGGTATCTTTTTTTAATTATTCCAGCTCTTGATAATACACCATCAAGTTCATCTCCTACAGAAGCACCTGTCAGCAATGTTAACTCTAATTTATCACCTCTTTCAGCCCTTCTTCCTAATGCAATTGGTACTGCCTTGGGATATCCTGCAGGAGTAAACCCGCTTGTCCCAACAGTCATTCCGGTTTCAAAAAGCATAGCAGCTTCATCCGGTGACATTATTTTATCCATTAATTTTTTACATCTGATTCTATTTTCCAGCACTTATCAATACACCTCCAGACAATGATGAAAGACAATAAAACTGAACCTCTGAGAATACAGAGGTTCTATCAGCTGCATTTATAAACATAAATTTCATCATAACCGACTATTACCCGGTAATACCCTTTTAGCATTTCATCAGCTTCATCATCACCTGTATCAACTAATAAGGGTTTGCTTTTTAAGCTTGCTATTTTGCCTGGTGTAGAAATCACAATGACATTATCCTTCCCACAAGCCTTAATAACAGCAGGGCTTAGCTGTTGATTGCCTCTTCCAAATATATATCCTTGCCCTCCTATAGGTGATACAATTATCTTAAATTTATTGCTGTCAACTATCCTCAATATGTCCTTCTCATTTGCATCATTTAATACAAGCTTTTTGTCCTTTACTATATCTACCCCTAACAGAGTATATGGAAGTTTCAGTCGCTCTAATATCTTTCTCGTTGTAGTCCCTGCTCCTATAAGATAAAAACAGTCCTTTTCCATGTTTTCAATTACATAATCTGCTATTCCTTCCAGGCTTATTTCATCGCTATATATACCACCTGATTTCAACGACTGTACATATGCCCTTTGATAAGGCACCTTCATATATCCATATAGCTTTGCAGCTACCCTTCCCTTTCTAAATTCATCTTCATCTATATCCATTACTTCAGATTCTCTTAATTCCATATTTGGATTTTTGAAAAATTCCTCTACAATTCTTCCTGCATTTAAGGGGTTTGTGGCAAATACCGCAGAGTGTATCTTCACCCCTGCCGGTATTCCAATTACAGGTATTTTATCCCCAATAATGCTGCAGATATTTCTTGCTGTTCCATCTCCCCCTGCAAACAAAATCAAATCTACATCGTTTTCCATCATCCTTTTAGCTGCCTCTTCTGTATCCTTATACGTTGTCATTTCATAATGTATTTCTCCAATGACCTTATGATTAAGCCCCAATTCAATACATTCATTCTGGCCCATATCACTTGGATAAGTTAGTATCTCTATTTCATCAATGTTTTCCCTAATGTATTTTAAAGCCTTCTTAGCCTTATCTGGAGCCTCTTTTTTGGCGCCTAGCATTAAAGCCTTTTTTAATGTTTCTTCTCCATCAGTTCCTTTAAGGCCTACTCTTCCCCCCATTCCAGCAATGGGGTTTACAATAAGCCCAAGTTTTTTAGCCATATACTCACCTCGATTAATCTATGCCTTTTTTCTTCTTATATACTCTCCAGGTTACAATCAAATCCTCAGGATCAGTAATTGGTGGTTGTGGTATTAATGATATTGGTCCGTTATGAGGAGCAGTTTTAACCAATTCCGGATTTTCGTATGCTTCCTGTGAAACCTTCTTCATTATTTCAGCATATTCATCTATTTCATCCTTTGAGAAGGTCTCATTTGGTTCTGGAGTAAATGGCTCTGGTACAAGATAAGGTGGATGGCTTTGATAGAATTCCTGAAGGCCATAGTCCATGCATCTTCTCTCAACATCTTCAGTGCCAACTCCAGTTTCCTCCTTTAGTTTTTCCCAGCTATATCGAACTTGTTCCATTCTGAATCTTTCTTTTGAATATGGTGCAGAAATTCCTCGAACTTCTGTTAATAGCCTCTTCATTAAATAGTTGTTGTTTAGTATTGATAGTTCTGATACTTCCTTTAATCCATCAGCGCCAAGGGATACTATCCATGAATATGCTCTAAGTACAGCTGCTACTACTCCATAGAACATCCTTACTTTTCCTATGCTATGGGGCCTATCGTAGTCAAGATAATACTTTTCTCCATCAAAAGCAACTACCGGAACAGGCAGATATTTCTCCAGGAATTTCTTCACTCCCTGTGCTCCGCAGCATGGACCCATGGAGCCATGAGGAGATGAAAATGCCTTGTGCAAATTGTAATGGCACATATCGTATCCCATTTCCTTTGCCCTTACAATTCCAAATAGCCCGTTTGCATCGGCTATATCCCCTATACACAATCCTCCTGCCTCATGTACTATGTCCACCATTTCCTTGATGTGAACATTGAATATTCCTGTGTCCTCTGGGTTTGTTATAAACAATCCTGCAGTCCTATCTGATACTACTGATTTTAAGGCTTCTATGCTTGGATAGCCTGTTTCCTCATCTGGCATCAGGGTTATTACCTTAAAGCCTTTGGTATGTGGAGCAGCTGCATTTACAGGATGGGAAAAAGCAGTTGTAATGATTTCAGTTCTTTTATCTCCCTCTCCTCTGTCAGTATGATATGCCTTTAGAATTGAAGCATTGGAAAAAACTGCCTGTGCTCCTCCCCCTGCCTGAAATACAAATGCATCCATTCCTGATATCTCTTTCAAAAGCTCTGCTGTCTTATACATTATTTCAAGAATACCTTGAGTAGTCTCTTCGTCCTGTAATGGATGTAACTCTGAAAATTTAGGATTCCTTACAAATTGTTCGTGTATTTTAGGACTATATTTCATGGTACAGGTTCCCAATCCAATATCAATATTAATATCCTGACCTAATGTTTCCTGTGATAATCTTAAAAAATGCCTTAGAACCTGTGGTTGTGACAGTTCTGGCAACTGTGGCTTTTTATTTCTCTTCACTTTCTTAGGTATAATCTCTTCTGCGTCGCCAACTCTATCTACAATTTCATCATCAATTTCAGGAAGTAAAATTCCTCTCTGCCCTGGAGTACTCAATTCAAATATAATGGGTTCATCCCATCTTGCCTGATGAAAATTCCTCAATTTTATTTTGCCCATCTTCACCATTCCTTTCAGATGTATAATTTAAAGCAATTATCAGCTCAAAATATCTGACAATTCTTTTGCCAATCTATCTATATCTTCCTTTTTGGTCAGCTCAGTTACACAGTATAATGCACTGTTTCCCAATTCTTTAAATTCCCTGGAAAGGTCCTTTCCTCCGAAAATACCTTTTCTTAACAGCTCCTTATTTATTTCCTCAACTGATTTATTGGTTTCATCAAAATTGAGTATGAATTCCTTAAAGTTTGTGCTATCCTCAAATAAAACCTTTACTCCCTTAATACTTGATAATACCTCTACTGCATATTTTGCTTTGGATATTATATTTTTCCCCAGGTCATACATTCCTTGTGGCCCCATCAATGACAAATATACTGCAGCTGTTATTGCCCACAATCCAGTATTTGTTCCTAAGTATTCAACAGCCTTTTCCCTGCTTCCATAGCTTGTTCTTTGATTTAATGAGCGTGAAAATCCAAATTCCCCTTTTTCGTTTTCATATAGGCTGTAGAAATGGTTTGGGAAATTCATTATAAACTGTGGTTCATTCTTGCTTGCAATATATCCGGATAAACCGCTTCCATAGCCCATATGCATTCCCAGACACTGTATATCTCCGCAAGTTATATCTGCCCCATAGTTTGCTGGTGCCTCCAATATTCCCAGTGATGATGGATCTGCATAAACTACAAACAATGCTCCATGTTCATGGGCAATTTCTCCGATTTCCCTACCATTCTCCTCAATGAATCCCAGATATGATGGATTCTCAATAAATACTGCTGCTACATCATCTGATATCTTTCTTCTTAAATCCTCCAGGTCCATCTGCCCTGTTTTAGGATCATAGTCAACTTGAGTAATAGTCATAAAATCACAGTAGTTCCTTATATGTGCTAAAATTTCGGGATTCATGGTTTTAGGAACCAGCAGTTTATTTCTATTAGTTATACGATTTGTCATACGCAGTGATGTTGAAGCAGCCTGACTTCCATCATAGGTTGCCAAAGCCACAACATCCATATCCACCAGTTCCCCCATAAGGCTTGTGAATTCAAATATTGCCTGGCATTTACCATGGTCTGTATAAGTACCTCCACAATATGCAGTCAGAAACTCACTTCTACTGTTTATTTCATCACATACTGCAGGAACATAGTGCCTATAACAACCTGCTCCTAAAAAGCTCAAGTACTCATTACAGGATATGTTTTTTGACAATATGCCTTCTACATGTTCTTTCAATTCAATTTCTGAAAGCAGTGGCTTTGGAAGGTTAAGCTTTCCTTTCATCCTCAGCTCTTCAGGTATATACGAATACAGTTCTTCCATATTTTTTATTCCTAATGCATCCATCATTTCTTTCTTTATGCTTTCAACGCTATTAGGCATGTAGGGATAGACAATTTTTTTGTTTTCATCCATATTGCAAACCTCCTTTTATGCAAATATAAGTGATATCTGTAGATTTTCTAAATAAATGCCAGATTGGGAAGGACTCCCCTTCCCAATACTGTAAATAACGTTTTTCTACCAGCCCTTTATAATATTTCCTAATAGCAATCCATAATAGTTGCCGATAATATATCCTAATATACCCGTTAGTATTGTTGGAACTATTAGTTTATTCCATCCTTTTGCTATTGCCATTGCTGCTGATGTTGTAGGTCCTCCTACATTAGCATTTGCAGCCAGCATCATTTCCTCTAAATCGAATTTGAATATTTTTCCAAATATCAAGGTTACTATCAGATTTGTAAATACAATTATTGCACAGAATACCAATAACAAAGGTGATTTTGTTATTATTAAACCAATTGATGCTGGAACACCAATAACTGCAAAGAATATGTGTATTAAGAATGTTCCTATTTCCTGCGCGCCTCCCATCTCTTCAAAGAATTTGGAGAATCTTGTTGCTAATATTGTTGTAATAGTTGTAATTATTAAGTATTGATTGCCCAAGAATCCATTCAATATATCAAGACCAAAATTGCCTGTAGGTATTACTTCCTTAAAGAAACTAGCTATATGTGATGAAATTGTTACTATTACAAATGCTATAGATACAGTAAATGCTATATCCCTAATAGAAATGCTTTTTGGCTTCCAAAACTGAGCAGCTTTAGTTTCTCCATCTTCTTTTACTCCTTCTCTCTCAATCTCATCGATTATTGGATGAGTATATCTTTTTAAGAAGAAGTTCATAGCTGGAATTGCCATTAATACAAAGAAATAAATTGCCATTAACAGGTTATCTGCAACAACAGATGCAGTAACCAATTCTCCAGAAGCATCAAAAGCATCAGCCATTGCCACAAGGTTTACACTGCCACCCGTATATGTTCCCGTCATCATTGCCGCAGGCTTATATATTTCAGGAATATGGTTTTTCAATAATAAAGCAGCAATAAAAGTTCCAAGAATTGTACCAAGGCCACTTAATAAGTATATTATTAATTGTCTTCCACTTTCTTTCCATATTTTTTTAAGATTAGCATTGAATAAAAGCATTGCAATGGATAAAGGAACTACATAACTCCATACATGGTCGTATGTTGGTGCATCAGTGGGTATTATTCTTAGGTTGGATAGTATCATTGCAATTATAAGTGCTATTACACATCCTGTAACCTTGCTGGCCCATTTATATTTTTGCTCCAGCCATATACTGATTGCCGAAGTTGCTGTTAAAACTGCCCATAATGACCAAACATCATCTGCTTTAATAAAAGTTGATGCCATTCTTACTCTCCTCCTTTTTTAATATAAAAAGTTTTCTGTTAATAATACAAATCAATTGAGTACGTTATTCCCAAGTCATAATTAAGCATCCTCCTTCTCCTTTTATATCTATTAAATAAAACCTGAAAGTTTTATCTGTATATTTCTATGTATATAAAATTAAGTAATTGCTAAAACTAATGATTTATACTCCAATTCAATATTTACAATTGCATAGATGCATTTTTCATGCCAATTTTAATTGCCTTCTATTCGTCTAAATATCTACTCTTTTGTTGAATATTGAAGTATTTAGATACATTATTGTATCAATTCATAATATATCAACAAGAATATAAGTAAAATGAATAAACAAAAATAGATACATATATGTATCTAATGATACATATATGTATCTATTTTTGTATTATCATATGGATACTAAAATATTTTTACCTAACCAATTCTCATACATATTATGGATATAGCAAAATCTTCATTGCATTTCCCTTATTTATCACCTCTAATGCCTTGCTAATTTCTGCTAGCCTAAAAGTATGAGTAATCAATGATTCAACCTTTATTCTTCCCAATTTGACCAAATCAATGCACTCTTTGAAATCTATGCCAGAGTAGCACATACTGCCTTCTACCTGTATCTCTCTTCTGACAACATCTACAATGTTTGCAGTAACCAATTCATGAAACATGCCTACTAAAACAATCTTACCATGCTTTCTTACACAATTTAGAGCAGCGTTGAGGGCTTGCGGACTGCCAGTAGCTACAAATGCCACATCTGCCAATTCATTATTATTAATCCTTTTGATTTCCTCTCCCAATATTTCATCAAAATTAAAAATATAATCTGCTCCAAGCTGTTTTGCTAAAGCTAATCTCCTTTCATTTCTTTTTAGCCCCACACATATTGCTTTCTTTGCACCTTCTACTTTTGCAATCTGCAAAATATAAATTCCTATTGGACCAGGACCAAATACAATGACAACATCTTCACTGCCTATAGAAGCTTTTTTTATGGAATGATATGCTGAAGCAATGGGGTCAATAGAAGCACCTTGCTCATAAGTCATACCGTCTGGTAGCTTATAAAGTACTTTTTCATTTACTGCTACATATTCAGCAAAAGCTCCATTTACATGAATGCCCGTTTCAATAATATTATCACATAGCGTTTCCAGTCCTTTTCTGCAGTAATAACAATTGCCACAGCTTATAACTATTGCTGCAGAAACTCTGTCACCAACTTTAAATTCCTTGACTTTTTTCCCCACTTCAACTATATCCCCTGAAAACTCATGACCTGGGATCATTGGTATTTTTATATCCTTATTGCCATTAATTATGGATAGGTCTGTTCCGCATATTCCTACTGCTTTCACCTTAATCAACACTTCATCATCTTTAGGTTTAGGGATTTCTACTTCTTTTAAAGTAAATCCCGGACCTTTTTTATCCTTAACAACTGCAAGCATATAAATCCCTTCTTTTCTAAATTGTGTTTTCTAAGCTGTACATTTATAATCACTCAATAGCTATACCATATTTTTTGCACTTTCTTACTATTGTAGGCTGGCTAACCCCTAAAGCTTTTGCTGCTTTCCTTGTTGTCCTATACTTTTTTAAAGCATTCTGTATTAACTGCCTTTCAATAGTGCTTACTGCTTCATCTAATGTCAGCTCTCCTCGCCCAAGATTATATAATTCCTCTATTTCCTCTTTACCAAAAAAACCGGATATATAGTCATCTGTAATAATATCATAAGGGCATGTCAATACCAGACGCTCTATCAGGTTTTTCAACTGTCTGACATTTCCTGGCCAGGAATACCATTTAAGCAATTCAAAAGCTTTATGGCTTAATGTTTTAGTCTTATTGTATTTTGAATTATATAAGTCCAAAAAATATTTTGACAGTAAAGGAATATCTTCTTTTCTTTCCCTTAAAGGAGGTACATATATTGGTATAACATTTAATCTGTAAAATAAATCCTCCCTAAAAGTTCCTTTTTCCACTTCTTTTTTCAGATCTCTGTTTGTTGCAGCAATTATTCTCACATCAATATTTATAGGTTCAGTGCCACCTACCCTTGTTACTTTATTTTCTTCTAATACCCTTAAAAGTTTAGATTGGGAAGAAAGCGATAGTTCTCCTATCTCGTCCAGTAACAATGTCCCTTTATTTGCCAGTTCAATTAAACCAGGTTTTCCCTTATTGTCAGCTCCTGTAAATGCACCTGAAGCATATCCAAACATTTCTGATTCAAATAGGCTTTCAGGTATGGAAGCACAGTTTACTTTAATAAAAGGTCCATTTTTTCTTAAGCTGTTCTTATGTATTTCCCTTGCTACAACTTCTTTTCCAACTCCCGTCTCCCCAAGTATTAATACTGTTGCATCCGTTTCTGCTATTCTGTCAATTATCTCGTAGATTTCAATCATACTTTTGCTATTTCCTATAATGTTATACTTATTCTCTATATCCTTGCGTAATTCCTTTAATTCAAAATAATATTTTTTGTTTAAGTCATATAATTCTTCTAATTGATTTTTTAGATCCAACAGTTCAGTCATATCCCTTAAATTTGTAACAACCATTTTAATTTGTCCATTCTCATCAAATACCGGATTAGCAGTAGCCAGGCATTTTTTACCGTTACTAAAACAATCAATAATTGAAACAGGCTTCTTAGTCTCTATGACCTTTAAACTGGCAGATTCCAAAAAATATCCTTTTTTAATTAAATCCTGCATATGAAATCCTACTGCATCTTCTTTTTTTATACCGCTCATACTGCTATAAGATTTATTAATAAATAAAGTCACTCCATTACCATCAGTAATATATATTCCATCATACATACAGTCTAAAATTTCTTCTATTATCTTCCCAATAGTATAGTTTGTTTTTGAATTTAAATGATCACTTCTTTTGCCAATTTCACTTATAGTATATCTATCTTCCATAAAGTCACCTCCTTATTTCAATTACCAATAAATTTATTACATTATAGTTTGTATTTTCAAACTTGTTTTTTTATTCTGTACAATTTAATTATATCATAATAAACTTATAAATCTGAGATAGTAATTAGATTACTGCAGAAAAATAATAGAATATCTTAAAATATAAAAATCTAGTAATAATGGGCAATAAGGCCATTATTACTAGATTTTTTATGCTTAATTTATCCCATTATATCTCCACCGTTTACTTCAATAATTTGACCAGTTATATAACTTGCCTTTTCGGATACAAGGAAGGAAACACAATAAGCTATATCCTGTGGTATACCAAGCTTGCCTATAGGTATTATGGTTTTATAATAATCTTTTGTAATTTTATCATTTAAAATTAGCATTCTTGTATCAACAAACCCAGGTGAAACAGCATTAACTCTTATACCTTTAGGGGCAAGCTTACGTGCAAAAAATATTGTCATAGAATTAATAGCTCCTTTAGAAGCTGAATATGGCAGAGAAACAAAGTCACCACCCGTCTTTGCCGCTCCTGATGAAATATTTATTATAGAGCTACCAGTGGTCATTTTTTCTAATGCGTATTTTACGCAATAATAGCAACCTTTTACATTAGTATTAAATACTTTATCCCAATCAGATTCAGTAAGCTCTCTAAATTCCTTGTCCACACCAACTGCTGCGTTGTTTATTATACAATCAATATATGGTAATGATAAAATTTTATTCTTTACTTCTTCCTCTATTGATACATCAAAAATGAGAGGTCTAATTTCATAATTCATTTCTTTGCCTTTCTCTATGGTTTCTTTAATTTTGTCTTCACTTCTGGCATTAGCATAAACTGTATATCTATTTGCTGCCAATTCCAATGCTATTGCCTGGCCTATTCCCGTGCCTGCTCCAGTTACCACAGCAATTTTTCCCTTCATAAATTTAAACACTCCTTTCATAAATTTAATTTCTATTATTGCAAAATTAATAATCTAACGGATAAAGTTTGTCCAAACTTCTTTCAAACTTCTGTCTGGAAAAATCCCTTTGCTTTTCCCTGCCTCTATGCACTTTAACAGCCATGCCATATTCCTTCCAATTACTCTCATTGTATGAATCCCTTCTTTATCCTGCATTACTTCCTCAGGTGTATTGCCATGAACCATATTCCAATAATCTGCACTAATAATTGGCATTTGCATATAAGCAGGATATTTTAAAAGTACATCAAGGGATGCTGTAGTACCTCCACGCCTTGCAGAAGCTACTACTGCTGCAGGTTTATGTGCAAAATTTCCTATTTTAAATAATCTGTCCATAAATGAAATCATGGAACCATTAGGTGAACCAAAATATACAGGTGTTCCAAATACAAATCCATCAGCATCCATGGCTTTTTTAAGGGCAATATTGACTGCATCCTCAAATACACACTTTTTTAACTCTTCACATTTTCCACAGGCAATGCATCCACCTATAGGTTTATTGCCTATATGAAAGATTTCTGTTTCAATTCCATTTTTTATCAGCTCATTAGAAATTTCATTTAGTGCGGTATATGTACATCCTTTTTCATTAGGACTTCCATTTATGAGGAGTACTTTCATATTAATTCTCCTTTCTGTAAAATTTTTTCACTAAATATACCAAAATGCAAATTTTATGCCAATATTGATTGTACATTTCTATTTTGTTATAATCTAACTAACTTTACATAAAAAGAGCTGAAAAGGGAGAGCTGATATGAAAAAAGTTGCAATATTCTATAGAGATCGCAAAAATTCTCATGCAATTAGCTATATAGAGAATAATCTTTACAGTGTCTTCAAAGATTATATCACTGTGGAAAATTATTATTTGAACGAACTGCAAAAAGGAGAAATAGTAAAAGCAGATGCTTATCTTGTTCTCTACGAAAACATGCTATATTATCTTACAAATCATATAAAGGAGTTTTCAAAGGTAATAATAATCCAAAGAAGCATTCAAAAATCTCGCCTAAAAGAAATTTTAAGTATTCCTACAGGAAGTGATGTATTAGTAATAAATGACTCAAAAGAAAGTACTCTCCAGACAGTCTATATGATTTACGAGCTTGGCATAAGCCATCTTAATTTATTACCTTATGATGATAATTTATATAAGCAAGGAGCTTATAGCCATATTCAAACTGCTATTATAACTTATGGTCTTGAACCCCTTGTTCCTCCACATATTAAAAATATCGTTAATATTCAAAACAGGGAAATCAGATTTGATACATTTATTAGGTTAATGGATATTCTGGATTTAGACCATCCTATAATTCGAAGAAATCTAATTCGCAAAGTTCACAATGATGTAGAGCCAAATATAAATATTAAAAATAGTTACCTTGAAAACTATTTAAAAGAGCAGATGCTTAACAGAGTAGTCGATAACTCCTTATCAGCCGTAATATTGCTGGATAAAAACTTTAAACTGGTTTATTACAATGAGAAAGCTTATTCACTTTTTCGAATTGAATTAAAATCAGACTTTAAACAGATGAGAATACTCCCAGATAATTTGCTTTTAGGCCCAGACTTTAAAAACGAGCTAGTTAGTATTAGAAATGAAAATTATCTTGTTGAGAAAACTACTATAATGCTAATAGACGAAATTATAGGATATTGCATAACTTTACAAAATGAAAAAAATTTGCGAGATGCTGAAATTATTTTAAGCAATAAATTAAAAAATCGTGGGCTGTATGCAAGATATACATTTGATGATATAATTCATGAATCTGATTCGATGAAAAAATGTATAGAAATTGCAAAAAAAGTATCTCTATCTGATGATACAATATTAATACGTGGAGAAAGCGGGACTGGAAAAGAGCTTTTAGCTCAGTCAATTCACAATTATTCCGGTAGAAAAAATGGTCCTTTTGTTGCAGTTAACTGTGCTGCACTGCCTGAATCTCTTCTTGAAAGCGAATTGTTTGGCTACGAAAGAGGAGCCTTTACAGGAGCACGAAAAGATGGAAAAATCGGCCTTTTTGAGCAGGCACACCACGGTACTATTTTCTTGGATGAAATAGGCGATATTCCTCCGAAACTCCAGGCAAGACTTCTTAGAGTAATACAAGAACGCCAAATAATGCGTATTGGAAGCGATAAAGTAATAAATATAGATGTCCGTATTATCGCCGCTACCAATAAAAATCTTGAAAAACAGATGATGGAAGGTAATTTCCGTAGTGATTTGTTTTACAGGCTTAATGTAATTGAAATATTCATAGAACCTTTAAGAAAAAGAAGAAAAGATATTCTCCCTTTATTAAAATCCTTTTTAGGCAAACTTTATGATACCATCACAGAAAAAGATAAGCAAATGCTTTTAAATTACAACTGGCCAGGCAATATACGCGAATTAAAAAACGTAGCTTCCTATTTTAAATTACTTGGATTTTTCCCTGCTTATATCTATAATCATAATTCAATTGTTTTGAACAATAATGGAACTTATAATATTGCCCCATACGATGATACTGCTATTCAAATGTTGATTTTAAAAATCATCAAAGATGCAACACAGTCATTTAATGGAATTGGAAGAACAACTATTCACATGAAACTTTCCGAACTTAATATTCATATTGGAGAAGGAAGATTACGAAGAATAATTAAATACTTGGAATCTCAGGGATTAATTAAAGTAAATAACGGAAGAACTGGAACTCAGATTACTGAAAAAGGCCTGGAAGTACTAAAAAAGAAAGAAATGCTAGAATTATAGAAAAACTACATAAAAAGACAACTAAATGGTGTAACCCTGCTAAAAAGCTTCACCACCATTAGTTGTCTTTTTTACTGTTTGAAATAAAGGGCATCATGCACTTTAACTATTGCTATTTGCATTATAGCGAATTATACCATCAACAATAGTCATTTCCACCTTAACATCCAACAGGCTTTGAGGGCTAGTTTTAAATATATCATGTGATAGTACTGTCATATCTGCAAAATATCCTTGTTTTATCTTACCTTTTACATTTTCTTCATATGTGCAGTATGCTGATTCATATGTGTAGGATCTGACACTTTCATATACAGTAACGCATTGTTCTGGATAAAAGCCCTCTTCTGGATGGCCATTAGTATCTTTTCTTGTTACCGCACAGTAAATATTAGGCATAGGATCAAATTTTTCTACTGGAGAATCTGTTCCGAATAAGACATGAACGCCATCTTTTATAAGTTTCCCAAAATTATAGCTTGTTGAAGCTAATTTTTTGCCTACTCTTTTTTCAACTATATGTAGGTCATAGTTAAGGAATATTGGTTGGGCATAAACTATTAAATCAAGGTCCCTTATCCTATTTAACTGCTCCTCATCTGTTATCTGACAATGGACAATTCCATGCCTCAGTGATAAGTCTGGAAAGTGATTTCTTACATATTCAAAACCTTCCAGGGCAATTTCAACAGCTTTATCTCCAATACAGTGTATGGCAACGCAATATCCAGCATTATGAGCTGTCTCAATCATCTTTTTCAACTCATATTCATTGTGAATTAATATGCCTGTAGTATAGGATGCATCTAAATATGGTTTTCTCATAGCTGCACTTCTTGCTCCAAGGGAACCATCTGCCAGAATTTTTATTGGTCCTATTCGATAAAAATCCTTGATGTTTAATCCTTTATAATCATTTTGTATAAACTCTTCCAGTTCCTTCTGATTGCCAACAAGGCATTGCTGTGTCACTCTGACAGGAAGATTTCCTTCCTCTGCAAGCTCTTTATAGGCTTGAATTATCCTCTTATAATCATTGGACATATTAAAATCATCTGTCTGTATAGAAGTAATCCCTTGCTTTATCAAATCTTCGCATGCCTTTTTTATAAAATTCTTTAACGAAGGAACGTCATAAGATCTTAATGAAACTTGTACAAGATCTTTGGCAGCTTCACGGAATAAACCTGAATTTACATCAAAGAACCCTCCCTCAACTTGAGGAGTCCATTCATTAATACCGAGCACTTTTAAAGCTTTTGAATTCACAACCAGTAAATGAGAGCAGCATCTAAACATTACTATTGGATGAACCCTTGATATCAAATCTAAATCTTCCCGTTTTGGAAATACTTTTACATCAAACTTATCTTGATTCCATCCTCTTCCTATCACCCAATCTCCAGGCGCTATATCTTTTTCATCAATAAATTGTCGCGTTACATCTATTATTTCCTTTACAGATGTGCATTGACTCAAATCACAGCAGTTTGTAAATATTCCATATTTAATATTATGCAAATGGGAATCATTGAAACCTGGTACAATAGTTTTGGACTGCATATCCATTATTTCTGTCTTTTCATCAGCAAGCTTGAGAATATCACTATCATAACCTACAGCAGCAATTTTCCCTTTTTTAATTGCTACAGCAGAAGCCTTTGGAAATTTCTCATCCATAGTAACGAAATTGCCATTATATAAAATTAAATCCATATATTTCTTCTCCTTTATTAGATTAGAATTCTACACTTTTATAGATGTTTCTTAAAGATGTTATCCATCCACCTCTTTCTAAAACATAGTTGATGAACTGTTCCAACATAATTATATTATGTGGCCTTCCTATTACCTGAGGATGCATAGTAACCACCATCATTCCATTTTCAGTGTTTTCTACTGCATAATCAAAGTACATTTTCCAGATTTCGAATACTTGGCTTGGTGGCTTCATACCCGTTCTTGTACCTATAAATTCTAAATGTGGAAAATCATCCAGGTACCATGTTACAGGCATTTCAACAATTGACAGAGGCTCTCCAAATACATTCCCTTTATCGTAATTTACTTCACAAACCCTGGGATGATAAGGATAAAAGTCATTGCCCATCAAGCTGGAATCATATTTTATTCCATGCTTTTCCAAAAGATTCAAGGTATTCGGACTTAAATCAAAACCAGGTGAGCGATAACCTATAGGTTTAACACCTAGCTTTTCCAATGCCTCAAGCCCTTTTACCAGTATTTTCTCTTCCTCTTCAATGGGTAAAAAAGTTGGATCCTCATGAACATACCCATGATGAAGTATTTCATGTCCTTCCTTTATAATTTCTTTACATATATCGGGATAAGAATCTGCTGTATGTCCAGGTACGCAAAATGAAGCTTCAATATCATATTTTTTCAATAAATCAAGAATTCTTGGAACCCCCACCTCTGCTCCATACTCTCCTCGAGACATATAGGCTTGAGATGATTGCTTAAATGTTTCCATCCATACTGAAAATGCATCAAAATCAAACCCTAAATTAACTGCAACTTTCTTCCCTTCAGGGAGTACTACTTTTCCTACATATTGCATATTAATTGACCTCCTTAACTATTTCCCCATTCTGGCTCTCATCTTTAAATATTGCAAATCCAGTAAATGCATATATTGCTGCAATTATCGGTGAGGCTAATAATAGATAAGCATATGGGGCATAAGATAATACTGATACACCAAGAACCGATGAAGTATAGATACCTGCTGTATCCCATGGAATTAAGAAGGAGAACATGGTACCACCATCTTCAAGGGTTCTGGAAAGAACTCTTTTATCAACTTTGAATTTTGTATATGCATCTCTCATAAGCTGTCCTGGAAGCAGAATTGCAAGATACTGTGAGGCTGTCAAGCATGCTGTAACCAGTGAGAATAACAGAGTACTTAGTACAAGGCCTCTTGGCTTCTTCACTATTTTCAAAAGTCTAGTCAAAAATGCATCTATTACACCTGCTCCTCTTAATATTTCCCCTAATCCTAAAGTTAGAAAAGTCCATGCCACTACATCCATCATGGCTATTATGCCACCTCTATTAAGAAGCCTGTTGACTTCAGGAACACCAAATTCCTTACTAACTCCATTTCCAAGAGCATTCAATATAGTTTTGAAATCATATATATTGCTTTGAAAAACAAGGGCCATTATTATTGCAAAGCATGAACTCATTAACATGGCTATTACTGGTGGAACCTTTCTAACAATAAGGAATATAGTAAAAACTGGAACAATCAAAAGTATTGGAGTAATATTGAAGTTACTCACAAGAGCAGTATTAATCTTTTCAACCAATTCTATTTCAACTGCATCAGCTGAAAACCTCATGCTATGAATAGCATACAAAATTATGGTAATAACCATTGCTGGAATTGTTGTATACAGCATTGAATTGATATGTTTGTAAATATTTGTGCCTGCTGCTGCAGGTGCTAGATTTGTGGTATCAGAAAATGGAGACATTTTATCGCCAAATAAAGCTCCTGATACAACCATGCCAGCTGTTAATCCAGGATTAATGCCAAGCCCCATTCCAATTCCCAGGAATGCAACACCCATTGTAGCAATGGTAGAATATGAACTACCTACAAAAAATGATACAATACAGCATAGGAAAAATCCTGTAAGCAGGAATGCAGATGGTGTAAGTATTTCTAAACCATAATAAATAATTGTTGGTACAACTCCGGATATAATCCATGTTCCTATAACTGCACCTACACTCATCAGAATTAGTACTACATCCATTGATGAATGGCATCCATCTACGAAGAATTTTAGTATTTCTTCAAGTTTAAACCCATGCAGCATAAGTATAGAACTAACCACAACCAATGCCAATACAAATACAACCTTAGTGTCAATTTGCCATATTGCAAATCCTAGCATCAATACCACTACCAAAGCAGCTATACATAAAACAGCACTTCCAAAACTAACATATTTTTTTCCTTGCTCGTCAATTAACGCTTTCATTATTTAACCTCCTTTATAACATAGTGTAATAGATATGGGTTTAATCAATAATCACAATGGCATATAACAACAATATTTTTTACTGACATATATGCCACATTCTGATATTCCACCTCCTTATTGCCTATCTTTATATTGCAATCTTTATGCCAACAAAAAGCAGTTAAACTTGTCGCAATATTGCGGCAAATTTAACTGCTTTTTTGGGATATTTATCCGATTAAATCCGTTTTATTCCAGTATTTTTATTTTCATCATAATGAAAATAAAAATATAATAAGCATGGCCTTGACCATGCCTATTAATTTAACGGAAAAACATTAATAAAAGCCCTGCTGCTACTGCTGAACCAATTACTCCTGCTACATTTGGCCCCATTGCATGCATTAGCAGGAAATTGCTTGGATTTGCCTCTTGTCCAACCTTTTGACT
>DUMS01000010.1 GCA_012839745.1 Tissierellia bacterium | reverse complement strand
TCTATATGACCTGCCTAGGGAGGGGTGATGACACACCCTTAACTCTGGGTCATACTTGCCTACCAGAAATGGACTGGCGTTTAATCACCAGAGAATCCCCTGACTTTAGTCATGGGGAGTGTCAATATAAGGAGGATATTAGAGTGTACGAATATAAATTTGTAAAGGTTCCTTTTGTAAGGCAGCTGAAAAGCCCAATAGATGCAACCTTTGAAAAGGTTAAGGAGATAATCACTGAAGAAGCCAAAAATGGATGGAGGCTTAAACAGGTGGTTATACCTGCCAATGAAAAGACTGGAGTGTATGGAGCTTTTTGCTACGAAATAATCTTTGAAAAGAAAATAGAATGAGTCATTGTATAAAAGGGTAAGTATTTGATAAAAAATGATATCGGTGATGTATATGTGCGGAAGATTTATGCTTGATAGCGACATAGAGGATATATTGAGGCAGTACAGGATAATAAAAAGCCAAATTGGCGAATACGAAAAAGGGGACTTCTATCCATCTCAAAAGGCTCCAATAATAGTGAAGGATGAAGGCAATTTACTGAAATCTGCAAAATGGGGATTTCCACTCTATGACAGTAAAAAGCTTGTAATAAATGCCAGAGCTGAATCTATATCTGAAAAGCAAATGTTTAAGAATTCCTTTCTAAGTGCAAGATGTATAATTCCTGCCAGCCTGTTCTACGAGTGGAAGGAAGAAAATAGGGAAAAGGTTAAACATGAAATATATTTAAAGGATAAGAAAATTATATCCTTAGGAGGGATATTTAAATTAATTACCGATGATAAGGGGAGCAGGGAGTTATCCTTTGTAATAATAACAACTGAAGCCAATAAATATATGAAGGATATACATTCCAGAATGCCCCTTATTATAGATGATGATGCACTGGACTATTGGCTGGATAAAAGCACTTCAATGAATACTATTAATGAAATAATCAAATTCAATGCTAGCCATGAGCTTAATATAGAGAAAGCAGATAAGGATAAGCCTTTTGAACAGTTGAAACTGTTCTAACAGGCTTGATCTTTATGGTGCTTACAAATAGGAGAGGGTATTATGAAAATTGAAAGTGGAGATATAATAGTTTTTAATGCTTCAGACAGAATGTATAAAGCCAGAGTTTCAAAGGTTGATGGAAATATAGTGAAACTGTTTGAAGAAGATGGTACCTATAGGCAAATGCCTTTAAACAACCTTAAAGAGCTGGTGGAAAAAGGGTTTGCAAAGGTTTTGCAAAAAGATATTACTCTAAAAATAAAATAAAGGAGATAGTTATATGACTCAATATTCAATAATGCCTAATAAAAATATATTTTCAGCTTTTGTTGGATTAACTGCTTCAGGATATGACCTTACAGAAAGTACCTGTGACAAAGAGATACCTAGATTTTCAAAAGTTTTTAAACCATATAGATAGTCTTGGTCAGGTTAATCCTGATGAAAAGAATTATGAGCTGATTCATTGGCTGGAAAAACTTCCTGCTATGATTGATAAAATCCAATCCAGTACCATAATTCATGATATATGGTTTAAGTATGCTTCATTAGTAGAGGAAAACGTGGATTACTATAGTTTGCTTTGCAGCCAGTGTTTTTTAAAAATTAAAACTTATTTGGAGGAATTCTTCTCGAACTGGAATGGATTAAGCAGTTTTAGAGAATTTATAAAGGGCTGTTTGAATGCCTGCCATATGAGAAAGGATGTGAAGAGGTGATAATAAGTGCTTATAATTCTCAATTAGAGACAGTGGCTAAATATGCATATAAATTGAATTCAATGCCACAGCACAGGTGCAAGGCATTCCCAACTGATTATGAAAGTATCATAAAACAATTTGAAAGGATGATTAAACATTCTGATGATGAACTGCTCATTTCAACAGATGGAAGTAAAATTCTAGGTTTACTGGCATTATTAGTGGAACCGGAGGATATGTATCTTGAGTTTGTTGGTGGTGTTTTTGCTGAAGATAATTATGTAGCTGTGGCAAATGAATTCTTTAAACATATAAGAGATAAATATAAGGGATACCTTCTTGATGCAGCTTATCCGGAGGAAAATGTACAAGCCATAGAGTTTATGGAGTCAGTTGGAGCCAAATTAATAGGCTTTGACTATGAATATAGAATAAAAAATGATAATTTTAAGAGCTTCCCTATGACAGATGATGTTATCTATTTAAATGAAAAATACTATGAGGATTTTATAAAACACCATGACAGAATGAATTCGAATGTCTACTGGACAGGGAAAAAACTAATAGATGCATTGGATAAGTTTGATATACTCATAGCATTGGAAAATGACAGAGTTATCGGTTCCATAGTTTTAGGCAAATTCAATAAGAAGGTTGATGAAATATATTTCTTAAGTGTGGAAAAGGAAAGCATTCATCTGGAAAAAGCTCTTCTTAACAAAGGAATTAGCCATGCCTTTAGCAGTGGTACTTATGAATTATTGTTTATGATAGGAAAAGATGATAAAAAAAGGATTGCAGTCTGTGAAGAAGTAGGTTTTAAGAGAACAGATACCTGTTTGACATACTCATTGGATATATGATGATATGAAATCAAATGTATTGAATAAGGGTTTCAAATATTTGCATAGATGAAAAACATAGGAGACAGGGAATTGGCACGGAACTGATGAAACATGCGAAATCCAGAGTTGCAACTATCCTGCTATCAAATGAAGATGTAGAAAAGAGAGAGGTAAGGATAGTTAAAATATTATATTTGCTTAAGAAGGAGTTTAGGCATTATGGACAGATTAGTCAGAAAAGCCCTCTTTGGTGAGCTTTACAATATTCAGGAGTATGAAGAATATTTCTCTGAAATGTCAAGATTAGGACTCCACCTTCAGGAAGTAGGCAAATTCTTTGCATATTTTAAGGAAGGAAAGCCTCAATATCTGAACTACAGAATTGATGTAGTGAATGAGGACAAAAAGGAAGGAAGGATTGCAAAATTAAGGACAAAAGGCTGGAATTTTGTCTGTGAAAAGGATTCATTTTTAATATTCTCATCACCGGAGGGTTCAAATTTAAAGGAATTATACGATACCCCAGAAGAACAAAAATTGGCAATAAAAGAAGCCAATAATAAAATGAATGGCAGAAGGTTAACAAATATAATTCTTTCTATAGCGGGAATTGGAGTTGTTTTTTACATATTATATGATAGGCTATTTATCAGAAAAAATTTTTACCTATCGTTGAATGATGGAGATACTTTCATATCAGTAATTTCTCTCATCCTGCTTATTTTAAGTAGAAACAGAGGAAGAAGAAGCCTGGAGAAGCTGGAAAAGATTCTGGGCAGCAACGAATTTTTAAGGCATCAGGGAGATTTCACGCTTTTAAAAAGCAAGTTTATATTGAGAAGAGGATTATACTTACTTCTAGTATTAACTATAGTATCAGGCGGGATATATAAGGCATTACAGTATGAAAAAATAAGATTAGATGAAGTAGAAAACCTGGAAAGCATTCCAATAGCTACTGTGGAATATATAGAAAAGGAACATGTTAATCATGTCAAAGGATTATATTTTAGAGGCGACAATATTGATTATGGCAATGTTTTATATAAGAAGTGGAACCTTTTTATACCAAAGGAATATACAATAATGGAAACAGTTACACTTCACGAAAGCAATGCAGATAAGGCTAAAAACTGGTCATACTTAATAGCTGATTATTATCTAGCCAGATTTGGCTTTATTGCAGAAGGCTTATTAGGCGATATACTATATAGAGAATCAAATAGAAATCCCTTAAGCCTTATATCAGTTCGAAGAGAAAGTGATTTAAATATAGCTTACGGAACTGAAATAGAAGATAAAATTATATTGTTGTGCAGATGTGGAAAACAGGTAATATACTTAAGTTACTCCAATGGGACAGTTTCAATGGAAGAACTGGCGGAGATAGTAATGGATAAGCTGGAATCAAATTCATCTTTGCAGCAATGAGCTAAATAACAAAAAACCCACCATTAAGGTGGGTTTTAAATAATACCAAATGGCAGCCCCAAGGAGACTCGAACTCCTGTTTTCGCCGTGAGAGGGCGACGTCTTAACCGCTTGACCATGGGGCCATGGCTCCGAGATTAGGATTCGAACCTAAACAATGTGATCCAGAGTCACATGTGCTACCGTTACACCATCTCGGAACGAACTACTTAATAAGTATAAATCCTTTTCTTTTAATTGTCAAGTGTTGCAAATAAAAAAACTCATAAGAAGTAAAACTTCTTATGAGTAATAGCTTTATAGATTGTTGATAAACGCAATTGCTTTATCCATTCTTCTTAAGCATTCTTCCTTGCCTAGTATGGATATAATGTCGAACAATCCTGGACCTACAGTCCTTCCTGATAAGGCAAGCCTTGTTGGATGGATAATATCGCCACCTTTAATGCCCAGTTCATCTATTAGGTCTCTATATGCTTTTTCTACTCCTTCTACGGAAAAATCTGAAGCCTTTTCCAGTGCCTGTTTGCCTTTTGTCAACAGCTCAATAACATTGTCTTTCTTGAATCGCTTTTCTACTCCTTTTGGATCGTATTCATCAATGTCCTTAAAGAAATATTCACTTGCATCTGCAACTTCTGACAGAAGTTTTACTTTTTCCCTTACAGCTGATACTACCCTTTTTATATAATCATATTTATTTTCTACTTCATCTTCACTTACAAGGCCTTTTTTGATGAAGAAAGGAACAGCCTCCCTTGTGATATAGTCCAAATCAAGGTTTCTTAAATAGTGGCCGTTAATCCATGACAGCTTATTTACATCATAAATTGCAGCAGTTTTGGATACATTGTCCAGGGAGAACTTCTTCACAGTGTCTTCAACGCTGAATATCTCTTCATCTCCTCCTGGAGCCCATCCAAGCAGCGTCAGGTAGTTAACTATGGCTTCCTTTAAGTAGCCCTGTTCTTTAAACTCTTCAACGGAAGTAGCTCCATGTCTCTTGCTCAGTTTGCTCCTATCTGGAGCTAAAATCATTGAAATATGTGCAAATTTAGGAATCTCATATCCTAAAGCCTCATACATCAAAACCTGTTTAGGAGTATTGGAAAGATGTTCCTCAGCTCTTATTACATGGCTTATTTTCATGAAATGGTCATCTACAACACACGCAAAGTTATATGTTGGCATATTGTTGGATTTTATGATTATATAGTCGTCCAGCTGTGAGTTATCAAAGTTTACAGTTCCTCGAATAAGATCCTCCACTACTGTATTTCCTTCTCTTGGAATTCTTATTCTTATAACATAAGGTTTACCCATTTTTATATTTTCTTCCACTTCTTCCTTGGATAGTGTGGAACATCTACCTGAGTATCTGTAAGGAACCTTAAGAGCTTTTTGTTCTTCCCTTTCCTTTGCAATTTCCTCTTCAGTACAGAAACAGTAATATGCTTTTCCTTCGTCTACTAATCTTTGAGCTTCTTTTCTATAAAGCTCCAATCTTTCAGATTGAAAATATGGACCAAACTCACCTCCAATTTCAGGGCCTTCATCCCATTCTATACCTAGCCATTTTAAACTAGATATTATTTGAGATACTGAATCTTCCTTCAACCTTTCCCTGTCAGTGTCTTCTATGCGAAGTATGAATTTTCCACCATATCTTTTAGCGAAGAAGTAGTTGAACAATGCAGTTCTTGCTCCTCCAATATGTAAATATCCAGTAGGGCTAGGAGCAAAGCGAACTCTGACTTTTTCCATTCTATTTCTCCTTTCCTTTAAACTAAATGTATTATATCATTATTGATTATTTTTTAAAATAATGGAAGTAATACATTCTTTAAAGTATAATTAAAGTATAATTATATTATGAAAAATCGGAATTTTATCGGTATTCAAAGGAGGAAAATAATGGATATATTCCAGATATTCTATAATAGCAAAAACGAGGAAAATGCATATTATATGGCTAAATACATGAAGGATAAGTTTCATTTTCTTGGACTTAAAAAGCCTGAAAGGGTTGCATTGTCAAAGGAATTTTTGAAACTTAAGAAAAAGGATAAGGAAATAGACTGGGAGTTTATATTCAAGTGCTATGATATGCCTGAAAGGGAATTCCATTATCTGGCTATAGACTATATGGATAAGGTAAAGGATTTATTTATGCCGGGTGATATGGGAAACATTGAAAAGCTCATTATGACAAAATCCTGGTGGGATACAGTGGATTACATAAATAAAATAGTCGGTCATATAGCCATGAAGTATCCTGAGGTTAAGGATAGTATAATACGTCGCTGGATATATTCAGATAACATTTGGCTGAAGAGGATTTCCATCATATTTCAGCTAAAATACAAGGAAAAGACAGATAAAGATTTTTTAAAGGAAGCTATTTTAAACAATTCCCAGACTGATGAGTTTTTCATCAATAAAGCAATAGGGTGGGCTCTTAGGGAGTATTCCAAGACCAATAAGGAATGGGTTAAGGACTTTATTGAAAATAATAGCCTTTCTAACCTGAGCGTTAGAGAAGGCAGCAGGTATTTAGATTAATAAAGGAAATATTAATTAAGGAGTGTTGATTTTGGGAGAGAATATATTATTTATAATCATTGCATGGTTCTGTGGTGCCATATTTATTGGAATCGGTATATATTCTATTTGTAAGAAAACACCAATTCATTTTTGGGCAGGAACAAGTGTAAAAAGCGATGAGATAAAGGACATAAGAGCTTATAACAAGGCAAACGGAATTATGTGGATAAGCTATGGAAGCACCTTTGTTCTAGCAGGTGTGTTTTCATTGTTAAACATGGCCATTGGTACAATGTTTTTTATTATAGCTGGAATAGCAGGAACATTTGTATTAATTCTAGTCTACAACCATATATACAATAAATATAAAGCATGAAGAAGAGCTATTTTCATACCTGCAGGTAACTATATTATTAATTGTATTGTTCATGAATTAAACATAAGGAATTCTGGCATTAGGAGGAAAGAGCATGAAATATGTATACCATAGTTCGCCAAAACAGCATATAAAGATATTCAAGCCTAATAAAAGCACCCATGGAGAAAGCTGGGTATATGCTACAAAGGATAGGATTATGAGCATATTGTTTATAAGTGGTATAGGTGGAGATTTTACCTGCCAGGTTGGAAGGGACCCTGAGACAGGGAAGCCATACATATGTGAACGCTTTAAAGGTGCCTTTGATTTAAGGTATAAGGATAGAAAGGGTTCCATATATACATTACCTGGTGAGAACTTTCTTGAGAACATGACAGGCTGGAATGAGGAGGTTGTATGTCCTAGCCCTGTAGTTCCTGTTGGTGAGGAGTTAGTAGATGATGCAAAGAGCTATTTATTAAAGCTTAGGGAGGAAAACTTACTTATCATAAAGTATTATCCCGAAAGAATTGATAATATTCCAAAGGATGATGAGGATTTAGTAGAAAGAGGAATAGTATGGACTAGGCAATTTGGAGAAAGGATATTGATTGAAATTGAGAAATATCAACCTCATTTGCTGGAAAGAGTAAAAAGGGGGCTTAAGGAAGGAAGATATTTATAGAATTTTTTAGGAGGAATCTTAATGAACAGAGGATATGTACATGTATATACTGGAAACGGAAAAGGGAAAACCACTGCTGCACTGGGGCTGGCCCTTAGGGCTGTATGTGCCGGAAAGAAAGTATTCATTGGTCAATTCATAAAGGGAATGGAATACAGTGAACTTAAAAGTGTAGATTATCTGCCTAACCTGGTAATAGAGCAATTTGGCAGGGATTGTTTTATATATAAGGACCCTGAGGATGAGGATATTAGATTGGCAAGAGCTGGTTTGGATAAATGCAGAAATATACTTAAAGAGGGCAATTACGATGTAGTGATTTTAGATGAGCTAAATATAGCTATATATTACAATCTGTTTCCTGTGGAGGAAACAATTGAAGCAATTAAACATAGGGCTCCACATGTGGAAGTTATAATAACAGGAAGATATGCAAAGAAAGAAATAATACAAATAGCAGATTTGGTAACGGAAATGAAGGAGATCAAGCATTACTACAATAAAGGTGTAGAGGCAAGGAAGGGTATTGAAATATAATATTTGGAGGATGATATTTTGGAATGGATAAAAGAATTGCCTAATGGCATGCAAAACTATTTAAGGGAGTCCTTTGGAGAAATTAAGGAAGTACAAAGGCTAAGTGGCATTAAAGCCAATGGAGGGTGCTTTCGGTTTAAGTTTAAAGACAGATCCGTGATTATAAAATGGATGACAAATTCTCAGGAGTACATATTTTATACAAGATGCAAACCTCTATTAAAAGATTTTTCCATACATATTCCAAGTCTATACTTGAGCTATTGTAATGAAGGATCCTACTGGATAGTAATAGAAGATATTCCTCATATACTGCCTAAGGAAAGGTGGCAAGGGGATGATAAAGTAATAGAGGCACTGTTTAAACTTCACAGAGAAACCTGGGGGAAAGCCTTGCCATTGGAAGAATACTATGTTCCCAGATGGAATGATGAGATGACAGAATCCGTGCTAAAATTATATGATGACAATACCGCTACTTTGTTGGAGCCTCTATTAATTGAAGTACAAAGCCAGTTTCAGCAGATTATAAGAGCAGTCTGCTGGATAAATGGAGACACCAATCCGACAAACTGGGGAATCAGGGAAGATGGAACGGTAGTATTGTTTGATTGGGAAAGGATTAGCATGAACAATCCTACTATAGATATAAGCATTACAATGCCTGGCCTTGGAACCTCTGATAATTCATTGGAAAAAGCTATAGCAAATAGCTATCTTAAACATTGGGGGGAAAACCCATGCTTTTCAATATCCCAACACGAACTTATAAAACAGATTAAGGTAGTAAAAATATGGACTGCTGTTGAATTTTTGGCCTATAACTGGAATACACAGCCCAAGGATACTATAAGGTGGATTATGGAGGAATTAATCAGTAAACTCTATGAGTTTAAAAAGTTTATATGATAATTTTAACTTAGATTTCAGTCTCGTATATAAGGGGGATTATTATGAATAGGAAATATTTTATATTTTTAGTACTCATTATACTGATTGCAATGCTTTTAACCGGATGTATGCCTGGAAACGGGAGATATACCCATGAAGAACCTGCAGGATTTCTGTCAGGTATATGGCACGGGTGGATTGCACCGTTATCCCTGATAGGAGGTATATTTAACCCTAATATAAGAGTATACGAACCTATAAATACGGGATGGTGGTATGATTTTGGATTCTACATGGCTATTATAAGCGGATTTGGTGGACTATCCCTGACCAGAAAGAAGTCTAAGGAAAAGTAATAGCAATGCAAAGGATAAGGAGGGTAAAGATGGTAAATGATTATGAGATGCTTGTTGAATTTCTGGTAGAGCTTATGGTAGTAACTGCAGTTATCATAGGTGTAGCCCTGGGTATACAAAAGCATTACATGTATTTTCTGATTACACTTCTGGGTATTTTGTTAATGTTTGCATATCAGAGGATAAAGAGAAGAACTAAGGAAAAAAAGATTAGAGAAATAATAAAGGAACAATGGGGGAAGAGCAGGGACATTAAAAGGGACTTTTCAAATATAAGAGGATTATTTGACTTTTTATCAAAAAAAGTAAAGCCTCATTTTACTATAGATGACATAACTTGGTCTGATTTGGATATGGACATTGTGTTTTCCAAGGTTGACCATACCATGTCCTATCCTGGAATGCAGTATCTTTACCATATTCTAAGAAATCCTTTTTTTGAGGAGAGCTTTCTTAAAAGGAGAAGTAAAGCAATAGATTTTTTTATGAAAAACAGGGATATTTCCAACAAGCTGCAGTTTCCTCTTTTCATGCTGGGAAAGGAAAAGGGGGAAAGCGTATTATCATACTTTGAAAAAGGAATTGATGTTGAAATTAAGCCTCTTAGAGTTTATAGAATTCTATCCTGCCTGCCTTTGGCAGGAATAGCGCTGTTATTTTACGATATTGGAACAGGTTTTGCTTTATTAGTTGTCATAGTAATGATAAACCTTTTCTTCTACAACAGGAACAAGAGGACCATTTACAAGGAAATTGAAAACTTTAAATACATTGGGGATTTAATACTTTGTGCTGAATCCATTGTTAAACTGGGCAATAAAGAAATTGTACCAGAACATAAGGACATGGAGGAGGTATTAAAGAAACTAAAAGCTTTAAAGAAAAACATACTAAAACTAAGATACAATGAGTCTTATAATTCAGAAATAGAAATACTTATTGATTATATCAACATGGTAGTATTGAGGGAACCCATAATATTCTATAAAACAGTAAAACTATTAAACGAATACAGGGAAGACTTATTGAAACTATATTTAATTATTGGGCAGATTGATTCCTACATTTCAGTGGCTTCTTATAAATCCAGTTTAAAATACTATACTGTACCGGTACTACAGAATGGGGAAGGGTTTTATTTATCAGTGAAGGAAATCTATCATCCGCTGTTGCAGGACCCGGTGCCCTATACTGTTGAATTTAACAATAAAGGGGTATTGATTACCGGTTCCAACGCTTCAGGAAAATCTACTTTTTTGAAGACTATAGGCATCAATTCAATATTTGCACAAACACTTTATTTTACATTTGCCAGGGAGTACAATTCAAGTTACTTTAAGGTTTTTTCTTCCATAGGCACAACTGATAGCATAGTGGATGGAGACAGCTATTTTATGGCAGAGGCAAAGGCTTTAAAGAGAATAATTGATTCCATTGACGGATATACACCGATACTCTGTATTCTTGATGAAATATTCAGAGGAACAAATACTGTAGAAAGAATCAGTGCAGCGCAGGTAGTATTAGATTACATTGTTAACAGAAATAACTGCGTAATTGCTGCTACTCATGACCTGGAACTTACTGAACTTGTAAATGAAAGATATGAAAACTACCATTTCAGGGAAACTGTAGGTGATAATGACATAAAATTTGACTATATACTTCGACAGGGGCCCTGTGTCAGCAGCAATGCCATAGCTATTTTAAAATATATTGGATATCCAGAGGATATATATAAGCTTGCCAGGGAAAAGGCTGAGAATTATGCCTATAATCCCAGAGCAGTATAGATAATTGAAATTTAGCAGGAAATCTGCTATTATATTATTGAAATCTACAGAAAGGATGGAACACGGAATAATGAGGATGTAACCCTTTTCAATTAGAACATTTATTTAAGCAGATTCAACCTATGTATATAGGTGTTTTTGTCATGCAAAAAATGTTCTGGAAAGGGTTATATTTATCGTAAATGAATACAAATGTATATTTGTTTTCATATGGGATAAATATGCCCTTCCGGATTAAGGAGGGCTTTTTATGTTGGTATTGGATGTAAATAATGTGGAAAAATATTTTGGAGTAAGGAAAATACTGGAGATCAAAGATTTAAAGGTGTATAAGGATGACAAAATTGGCATAGTAGGGTTAAATGGAAGTGGTAAGACTACGCTGCTTAATCTTATATATGGGGATATTAAACCGGAGAAGGGATATATAAGGACTTTTGGGAAGGTATCCTATATAAGGCAGCTTGAAGATGAATATAAGGATACTGTAGAAGAAAAGTTTAAATCTCAGTTTGGTTTGAAGGACAAATATGTAGAATATATGAGCGGAGGAGAAAAGACAAGGTTTAAAATAGCAAAGGCTTTTAGTGAGAACTCCCTTTTGCTTCTAGCTGATGAACCTACTTCAAATTTGGATTTGGAAGGAATAGATATGCTTATTGAGAACCTGTTGCAATACGATGGGGCATTGATGATTGTATCCCACGATAGGGACTTGTTGGATAAGGTGTGCAACAGGATACTTGAGATAGAAGATGGTCAGATTAGGCTCTATGAGGGAAACTACTCTCAGTACAGGGAACAAAAGGAACTAGAGAAAAAGACCAAGGAAGCAGAATACGAAAAATATATAAAAGAAAAGGAAAGGCTTAAAAAGGCTATAGTGGAAACAAGAAATAAAGCCAAAAGCATAAGAAAAACTCCCAAAAGAATGGGAAATTCAGAGGCAAGGCTCCATAAAATGGGAAGCCAGAATGCAAGAAGGAATCTGGAGAAAAAGGCAAAGGCTCTGGAAACTAGGCTTGAAAAGCTGGAGGTAAAGGATAAAATTAAGGAAATTGAGAGAATCAAGGTGGATATATCAGGTGATGAAATCCATTCAAGGGTGATTATTGAAGGAAAAGGTGTAAGCAAGGTATTTGGTAAAAAGGTCCTCTTTAAAGATGGAGAGTTTCAAATATACAATGGAACAAAAACTGCCCTTATAGGCAGAAATGGAAGCGGTAAAACCACTCTCCTGAAGATGATTATGGATGGGGATAAAAATATTAACATTTCAAAAAGAGCAAAAATAGGGTATTTTAGCCAGGATTTGAGCATACTGGATGAAGATAAGACCATAATTGAAAATATTATGGATTCAAGTATATATGATGAAGCAACTGTAAGGACAATTCTGGCAAGGCTGCTTTTTCGAAGGGATGATGTATATAAAAAGGTCAGCGTTTTAAGCGGAGGGGAAAGGGTTAAAGCATCATTGGCCAAAATACTGATGTCGGATTTCAATGTGCTTATAATGGATGAACCTACCAATTATCTAGATATTTACTCCATTGAAGCCCTTGAGGAAGCATTGGTTTCCTATGAAGGCACAATTTTATTTGTATCCCATGACAGGAGATTCATAGAAAAGGTAGCTGATAGAATTATATATATTGAGGATAATAGTATCGAAAGCTTTAATGGAACATTGAAGGAGTTTGAAAACAGAATAAATAAACTCCAAGGGGATGATGCCCAAAAGATAATGGAAAGAAGGACTGTACTTGAATACAGGATGTCTGAAATACTAGGCAAGCTTTCTATGCCTTCAAAAGATGATGATATTGAGGCATTGGATAAGGAATACAGGGAAATTCTTAAGGAGCTGAATTCTTTAAGGAAAAACAACAGTTAAAAAGAAGGTTTGAAATTGGCCTTTTATGGGTCTAAATTTAGTTCGTTGGAATTTGTCTTATTTTTAAGATTATAATACTATATATTGGGTATAAAAAATAAAAAGATAAAAGGAAATGTACAACGACTTATATCTGTGCATATCTATTAACTTGGTTTTATACTAAACATTACTATTCGAGGAGGAGATAGGATGAAAGACTATAAGAAGATTAACGAGTATTTATCAAATTTAGCAGTATTGAATGTGAAATTTCATAACCTACATTGGAATGTAGTAGGAATTCGCTTTAAAGAGGTACATGAGTTAACAGAAGAGCTGTATGAGGACCTGTTTGAAAAGTATGATGAAGTTGCAGAGCTGCTTAAGATGAAGGGAGAAATGCCATTATCCAGAATGGTAGATTACTTAAACAATGCATCAGTAGAAGAAGTAGAACCAAAGGACTTTACTGAAAAGGAAGTTCTAGATATCCTTCTAAAGGATTTGACAAAGATGAAGGAATTAGCTATCGAAATTAGAAATGAAGCTGACGGAGAGGGAGACTTTGAAGTAGTAAATGTATTTGAAGACCATATTGGTGGATACAACAAGAACATATGGTTTATAAGCTCAATGCTTAAGTAATAAAACCCACTTTTAGTGGGTTTTATCTTTTATTACATATTGAACTGCCTGATCGTGGCTAAAGTTATATAAAGGCATAGGTCCATAAGCATTAACATATATATCCGGTATGGTCTTTACTTCTTCATTTATTGTATAATCTCCATTTAGGCATAGAACCGCACTAAATCTGCCTGCCAAACCACTGTATGGAAGTGAGAAAAACACTGGGTTTATACCTCTTCCATCTCCTCCAGTAGTTTCACCAATTATGGTTGCAAAGCCACTGTCTTTGCAAAAAGCAGCAAAGCTTTCGGAAGAAGAATAGACTGCACTATCAACTATAAGATATATTTTACCATTAAAACCTACAGGATCTTTAGGTTTAATAGTATGAACGAATAGATAGTATTTATCAAAGTTTTCCCTTATATCAGAAGGCACTTTGTTTAATATATCTTTGTTCAGATCAGTTATGGGTTTAAAATCCAAGCCTTTAGCCTGGAAAAAAGGCTCACCATAATCACCTCTTGCAAATCCGTAATATTCTATTGTAATAGGCTTATTAGCCAAGGGTTCAATAATATTTTCTATCCAATAATTATCGCTACCGCCACTGTTTCCTCTTATATCAATAATTAGCTTGTCATAATCCCTTACTTCTTCGTAGAACTTTCTTATTTCTATCCCATCTTTTTCTACACGGCTACCATCCATACTATTAATGTGAATATAGGCTACTTCATCAGGAATTATAATACTGGTTTTAAAAGCCTGTACTGTATTTGTTTCAGAGTTACTATTAGAAATCATATCGTAGATTTCATTTTTTATGTTTTCTATTTCAGATCTATCAAAATCGTATCTGTTAAACACCACTTCATTTTCTAGAGCTTCTGCCCATGGTAATAGATTGTTTTCAGGTAATGTAGAGCTTACATATGTATATGCAAAGTATTCTTTATCTATTAAATGGACATGGCCATTATTTAAATCATCTAGTATTTCTTCAATTGCTTCAATAAACTCTTTATCTGTAGTGGTGTTTTTTATTTTTTCAATATACATTTCTTTATTTCCTAACCAATCTATTCCATTTAGCCTTTTGTTCACTTCAAAGAATGGATAATTTTCTTTAAATAGATTATATAAGTATTCAAAATCTTTCAGTTTTTCCTCCATTGTAAGGGACTCTAATTCATTAGCTTTATTAACAGTTTCTTCTATAATAGGCTTGTTCAGAACTTCAATTTTGCTGCTTACATCTGTACATCCAGTTAATATAATGATAAATAGTAAAATTAAAGTAAACCATATTATGTTTTCTAAAATTCTTTTATTCATGCTGCACCACCTTTTGCATAATTAACTTCACATGGCCTTCCTACATAAATTATGTAAATCATGAAGGAAGTCTGTGCAGTAAGATACTTATTTACTAATGACTTTAATATCTCCTGAACTTGATTCCAGTTTTATTTTGTTTCTGCCACTTCCAACAGTTCCTGATAATTCATCATCTTCATTCTTTGTAATGGTTAATGGGAAATCAATATCAATCCTTCCGAAGGAGCATACAGCGTCTATTTTAAACTGGGAATCTCTTGGCAAGGTTAATTCTATATTGCCAAAGCTGGTATCTGCATTTATGTTATAGTCAAACTCCTCATATTCCAATTCTATGCCTCCAAAGCTTGTGGAGGCTTCTAAGTTTCCTGAAAGATTTTGTATAACTATGTTCCCATAACTGGTGTCAGCTTCTACATTCCCAGTTAAATCACTGATTTCTATATCGCCAAAGCTTGTGATGGCCTTTAACTTTGAAAGATTTAAATTAGAAATATTGATACTCCCAAAGGAAGTATCTGCTTTTATATTGTTTTTATAGGTTTCAGGAATATATATATCCAGTTTTACATCTATAGATTCAGTGCTATTGGAGCCAGAAAGGCCTTTTTCGTGATAGATATAAAGGGTTTTATTAGAGCATTTGGTTTTCAAATCAGGAATTAAGCGGGCTTTAATGTATCCATGGTAATGAATTCTTATATCATCTCTGTTTTCAGGTATAATATTAATGTTTGAAAAGGACACATCAATGTCAATTGTATTAATTCCAGCAGCATTTTCTATTTTTTCCTCATCTATGTTCTTTTCAATATAATTTGAGTTGTTATTAGATGTTCTTACCAGTTTATTAAGTGGAAAACCGAATTTCCAGTTTATATTATTAAATACTCCCTCGTCAAAGCCATAATACCTTAAGCTTAACAGTCCAATTCCAAAGGCAATTAACATGATTCCAGCTAATATAGCAATAATTTTTCTGGTTTTCATCACAACACCACCTATCTAGTAATAATGTTCATATTCCATCTTAGATATCTTATAACAATCCGGTATAGATATTTCGTAAGGTAGAAACAGCCTATAAGTATCAGTGACCCTAAAGCAAAAAGGCCAATTCCGAAGGATATAGAAGTCACGGGATGAAGGCTTATGCTCATATAGCCAGGGAAAAATGGATTCAAGAATGTCCCAAGGAACATGCTAAAGCCTGCTACAGATAATCCCAATCCTAAGCCATAAACACCAACTAATAGGCCAAGTAATCCAATAAAAGGACCCAGTACAAAGACAAGATTGAAAAATCCCAGGGAGACTGCTGCAAGTATTGCTGTAAAAAGGTTCTTTGTGGAAGGATTGGCTTCAGCATTATTTATCTTGTAGTTTACTTTATAAGATTTAGCAATTGTTCTCGGATTGCCCAGTTCCTCTGCAATTTCCTCTTCAGTTTTTCCCTTGGATAATCCCACCTCAAAATGTTCCTGATAGTCATATAGTATGTCTTCAACTTCTGATTGGGGAAGATTATATAATTCCCTTTTCAAAGCGTTAATGAAATCAATTCTGTTCACCAGATTCACCCCTTATTATTTTATTAACTCCAACTGTAAAGGCTTCCCATTCCTCCAATAACTCCTTATATGCCTTTCGCCCTTCATCAGTTATCCTGTAATATTTTCTTGGAGGTCCTTCCTGGGATTCCTCCAAATAGGTTGTAACATATCCATCTGTTCGAAATCTTCTCAGCAGGGGATATATTGTTCCCTCTGATATATTTACGAATTTTGATATCTGTTCAACTAGCTCGTATCCATAGTAGTCTCTAGTATTCAATAGAGATAGAACACAGAGTTCCAATACTCCTTTTTTGAATTGAATGTTCATAAGCATTTCCTTTCAGTTTAATATAACTATATTATATACTATACTACCTTTTAATGCAAGGTACTATTTAATAAAAAATAGCTGCAGTTCTGCAGCTAAAAGTTTAATCCTTCTTTATGAACGCTTATGCTCAATGCAATACCAATGCATAATAGGTTTATAAGCTGGAATGTACCTCCATAGCTCATGAAGGGCAGGGGAATACCTGTTATGGGCATTAGCCCAATTGACATTCCAATGTTTTCCCAAATATGGAACAGAAACATGGCAGCAAAGCCTATTAGCACCATGGAGCCAAAGACATCCTTGCTATTTTTTGCAAGCTTTATAAGCCTATATAACAGTATAAAATACAGTATTATTAGGATTAATCCGCCTATTAGCCCCAGTTCCTCTCCTATTACAGCAAATATAAAGTCTGTTTGTTTTTCGGGTATATAGTTATACTGAGTCTGAACTCCTTCAAAGAGGCCTCGCCCAAATATTTTACCTGAACCTATGGCAATTTTAGCCTGCATTGCTTGGTATCCTGAGCCGGATAAGTCACTTTCAGGGTTTAAGAAGGAGAATATGCGCTTTTTCTGATAGTCCTCAAGTTGAAACCAGAGAATTGGCAGGCTTACTATTCCGGCAATAAAAGCATATCCAAAGTATCTCCAGTTCAAGCCTGCAGTAAATAGCATTACTACTATGAAAAATACAAATACTACAGCTGTTCCCAGGTCAGGCTGCATTAATATCAGAAGTATGGGTATCCCGCATAGCACCAGTATGTTCAGAAGAGTAAGGGGTTCGTTAATCTTATCCTTGTTGTTTTCAATTAGCTTGGCTAAGAATATTATTATTCCAACTTTGCATATTTCTGCAGGCTGAAATCCAAATCCTCCGATATACAGCCAGCTGTTGGCACCCCATTGTGATTCACCTGTGCCAAATATTACAACTGCTATTAACAGCAGTATACATACTACATAAATGGGTATATACAGCTTTCCAATAATCTGATAGTCCATTAATACCAGAATCAGTATGCCTATAAATCCTAAAACAGTTGAAAGGGACTGGACTTTTACATATCTATTATTGTTAAAGGATAATGTAGCAGACCTTATCATTATAATCCCATATATGCATAGCAACAATACTGTTACCAATAGTACAAAATCAAAGTTTTTGAATGCCTTTCTCTTTAAGTTAAACATTTTTATGCTCCTTTACATAATGCTAAAAAAATTATATCATATTTTAAGATTTTGGTATATGATTTGTATACAGTCAACAAAAAATAAGAAAGGAATGATGAAATGTATATAGGATGCCATTTATCAGTGGCAAAGGGGTATGAAAAAATGGCTTTGGATGCATTAAGTATTGGAGCTAATGTATTTCAGTTTTTCAGCAGAAATCCCAGAGGTTCATCCAGCAAGGCAATAGATTTAAAGGATGTTGAAAAGATGAAAGCCATATTGAAGGAAAACAATTTCGGGCCAATACTTGCCCATGCACCATATATATTGAATTTAGCTTCCTTTAATGATAATACCTATGGGATGAGCAAGTCTATATTAAAAGTAGACTATGAAATGCTAAACAGCATTTCAATACCCTATTTTAATTTTCACCCCGGAAACCATATGGGAAAGGGAATAGATTATGGCATACAGAGAATTGCTGATGCGCTAAATGAGATAATAACTGGGAATGAAAATACTATGATATTGCTTGAAACCATGTCTGGAAAGGGAACTGAAATAGGGAAAAGTTTTGAAGAAATAAAATCCATCATCGATAGGGTAAAATATAATGAACTGATTGGTGTTTGCATTGACACATGTCATGTATATTCTGCAGGGTATGATATTGTTAATGATTTGGAAGGTGTAATAGATGAATTTGACGATAAAATAGGATTAAACAGGCTGAAAGCTGTTCATATAAACGATAGCATGATGGAATTTAACAGCCATAAGGATAGGCATGCAACTATTGGGGAAGGAACAATTGGTTTAAATGCCATCGAGAATGTAATAAACCATCCAGCTCTTAGAAAACTTCCTTTTTATCTGGAAACTCCAAATGACCTTAATGGTCACAGGAAAGAAATAGAACTATTGAAAGGGTTATATGATGAACATTAAACAGTATATAATAGATAAATCAAAAGAATTGAATATAGATATGGTAGGATTTACGGATTGTGAGCCCTTTGAATACTTAAGGGAATACCTTGCAGAAAGAAAAAGTCTAAATATTAATACAGAATTCGAAGAAGATGATATAGATAGAAGATTAGACCCGAAACTTACATTTCCAGAGTGTAAATCCATCATCACAATAGGCGTATCCTATAACAATGATTTTGATGAAAAACCGGATTACAAGCTAAAGGGCATTATATCAAAATCCTCCTGGGGAATTGATTATCATATTGTGTTAAGAAAAAGGATGGAGAGTTTAATCCATGAGATTAAAAAGGTAAAGGATTTTAATTGCCAGTATTATGTAGATACAGGACCGTTGGTTGACAGGGAAATTGCAAGAAAGTCAGGTATAGGATATTATGGCAAGAACTGTTCAATTATAAATGAAAAATATGGGTCCTTTATATTTCTAGGATATATACTGACAGATCTGGAGATAGAAGAGCTTTCAATCCCAGTGGAGAGCAAATGCGGAGATTGTGATTTGTGCATTAAAGCTTGCCCTACTGGTGCATTGGAAGGCGCCTTTAGAGTGAATCCCAAAAAATGCATATCCTATTTAACTCAGACCAGGGACAATATTCCTTATGATTTAAGGGAAAAAATGGGAAACAAGATATACGGATGCGATACATGCCAGAAGGCATGCCCTAAAAACAGAAGTATACTGAAGCCAAACCATGAGGAGTTTATACCTTATGACACAAAGGGATATGTTGATTTGGAGAAGCTTTTATATATGTCAAACAAGGAGTTTAAAGAAATCTATGGAAAAATGTCAGGAAGTTGGAGGGGGAAAAATATACTCAGAAGGAATGCAATTATCGCTTTAGCAAATAATAAGAATAAGGATAATATAAAACTTTTATTACCCTTGTTAAAGGACCCAAGCCCAATGATAAAAGAGTATGCTGCATGGGCAATAGAGAAGCTTAAGAGATAAATATTTTTTTCACAAACCTCTTACAATTCATGAAATATATGGTATATTATTATTGAACCTAAATTTACAAGGAGGGGAAAAAAGTGTCCAATGTGCATGAGTTAAACTTCTTGAAGGAAAAGATAGAGGACCTGAAAAAGCAGGGGGTTTATAGAAAACTACCTGTATTAGAGGGCCCAAACGAAGCGGAGATTATTTTGAATGGCAAAAAGGTTATCAACCTTAGTTCAAATAACTATTTAGGTTTTGCAAATCACCCAAGATTGAAAAAGGCAGCTATTGAGGCAGTTGAGAAATATGGAGCAGGGGCCGGTGCAGTAAGAACAATAGTAGGAAATATGTCAATACATGAGGAACTGGAAAAGCTGCTGGCAGAGTTTAAGAGAGAAGAAGCTGTATTTGTATATCAATCAGGTTTCAACTGTAATGCAGGAACAATTCAGGCTATTACTGAAGAAGGGGATTTGATTATTTCAGATGAATTAAACCATGCTTCCATAATAGATGGTTCAAGATTAAGCAAAGCAGACAGAAAGATATTCAAGCATTCAGATATGGATGATCTGGAAAGAGTTCTTAAGGAAAACAGAGCAAAATATAGAAACGTTTTGATAATTACAGATGGAGTATTCAGCATGGATGGAGATATTGCAAAGCTTCCTGAAATAGTTGAATTAGCTGAAAAATATGAAGCCATGACCTATGTAGATGATGCCCACGGTTCAGGAGTATTAGGTGAAAGCGGAAGAGGTACAGTAGACCACTTTGGACTCCATGGAAGAGTTGATTTCAGCATCGGCACTCTTTCAAAGGCCATTGGTGTAGTAGGCGGATACGTAGCAGGTTCCAGAACAATGTATGAATGGTTGAACCATAGAGCAAGACCAGTGCTATTCAGTACATCATTACCACCAGCTGCAGTAGGAGCCATTATGGAAGCAGTTAGAATGCTTATGGAGTCAACAGAATATACTGATAGGCTATGGGATAATGCAAGGTACTTTAAGCAAAAACTTGGAACACTAGGATTTAACACAGGCCACAGCGAAACTCCAATTACACCTGTTATCATTGGAGATGAGGCTAAAACTATGGAATTCAGCAGAAAGCTATTGGAAAACGGAGTATTTGTATCAGGTATTGTATTCCCAACAGTTCCAAGAGGAACCGGCAGGGTAAGATGTATGGTTACTGCAGGTCACACTAAAGAGCAATTAGATAGAGCTGTAGAAGCATTCAAGAAAGTTGGAGAAGAGATGAGAATATTATAAAAAGAGGACAGTTTGTCCTCTTTTTTATATTAGAATAAAAAAGGGCTAAATTACAATGTTAAGAAAATTATCAAAAAATTGACAAAGCGTGTTCAAAGTGCTAAAATTATTACGAAAATTATGACATTCAAAATATTCAAACATAATAGATATTCAGATTTAATAAAAAAGGAGGTAATTGCTAAATGTTTTCTAGTAATATGCTCAAAAGAGTACTTTCTCTAATAGCAACAGTTGTCATGCTATTGGGGTATTCTACATCATTGGCATATGCAGAAAATAGCCTGTTTAGTTTAGCAAATGAAGACCTTAATAATGTAGCACAGGATAAAATAATGCCCGAAGTACTTGATGACCTTGAGAAAAACGACATGGTTGAAGTACTGGTTTATATGAAGGAACAGACTGATACAAAAACAGTAGCGGAAAATGCAAAGGAGAGATTTTCAGAAAGATTAACACCTTATGCAACAAAGTTAGCAGTTAGAAGAGAAGTAGTGGAAGCATTGAGGGATACGGCAGAAAGAACTCAATTATCTTTATTGAACTACCTGGAGGAAGAAAAAACAGGTGGCAATGTAATAGAGTACAAACCTTATCATATAGTCAATATGGTATATATAAAAGCTAACAGGGAAGTAATAGAAAATATTGCTAAGATGAATGAGGTAGAAAGAATATATAAAAACAGGACTCATAAATTGGAAAGCCCTATAATATCTGATTCTGACCTACCAAGTGATGAAGAAATGCAAAGCTCCGACGATGAGATACAGTGGAATATAGAAAGGGTAAGAGCTAATCTGGTTTGGGATTTAGGGTATGATGGCACAGGAGTAGTAGTTGGCTCTATAGATACAGGAGTAGACTGGACACATCCTGCACTTAAAAACAAATGGAGAGGATATGACCCAGAAACTGGCAAAACAAATTATTATGCCAACTGGTTTGACCCGGTATACGGTACTAATCTTCCAGAGGATTCAGATACACACGGAACCCATGTAATGGGAACAATTGTTGGACAAGAGCCTGATGGCAGCAACAAAATAGGCGTTGCGCCAGGTGCTAAATGGATATCAGCCAGGGTATTTGACGTTGATGGGTTAACTACTGATGAAATTCTCCTTGAAGCAGCAGAGTGGATGTTACATCCTGCAGGAAATCCTGACAATGCACCTGATATAATAAACAATTCATGGGGTGCATTAGATCCAATGGATGACTGGTATAGAGATGCAGTAAGAGCCTGGGTAGACGCAGGCATTTTTCCAGTATTTTCAGCTGGCAATCAAAGGCAGGGGGAACCATTGCCATGGCCTGGAACAATAGAAAATCCTGCAAGTTATCCAGAGTCCTTTGCAGTGGCAGCTACTGATTTTAATGACTTAAGAGCTGATTTCTCAAAGCTGGGACCATCACCTTATGATGAAACATTGATAAAGCCTGAGATATCTGCACCTGGAGTAAGGATTCGCTCATCAATACCAGGAAACAGGTATGTAGGCAATTATTCAGGAACAAGTATGGCAGCACCACATGTATCAGGAGTGGCTGCACTCATATTATCTGCAAATAATTCCTTGTCAGTAGATGAACTTCGACAGGTAATAGAAAGTGAAGCAAGGCCTTTAACAGATAGTGAATATATATATTCTCCAAACTTTGCTTATGGATATGGTATGGTGGATGCCTTTGCATCTGTAACAGCAGTTGTATCAGGCACTGGAACCATTAAGGGACAGGTATTAACACAAGGGCAGGATGAGGAAATACCTGTTATAATCCATGAGCAGGAAATATATACAGGATATGTAAATTCCAAGATTGACATTTATGCTGAATTAATTGACGACGTTTCAATAGTGGAAGCAGAAATACTGGTTAAACTAGAAGGAGAAGAGAATTGGAATAGGCTTCCTATGGTTAGAATATCAGGAGACCATAGACAGGGTATGTATACAGGAACTATACCAGGGGCTCTATGCCAGGAGCCAGGTATCACTTATAAGATTTACGTTAAGGACTTTGACGGTAACGAAGTGGTAACGGAAGATTGCAATGTGGAAATAAAATTCGGAATAAAGCCTGATGAATATGAAACAGGATTTGAAATACAGCCTGTAGGATGGGTATTTAACAAAGACTGGGAATGGGGAGAACCTGCTGAAGGAGTAGGTCCAAGACCATACGAAGGCACTAAGCTGGCAGGAACAAATCTGGATGGAACATACAGCAGAAAGACCAATAGCCTTTTAATAAGCCCACCTATAGACCTAAGGGATGAAACAATGAAATCAGCAACATTGAGGTTCTATCACTGGTATGAAACTGTAATCAACTGGGACTTTGCAACAGTATATGTTTCAGATGACTATGGAGAAAACTGGATACAAGCCAGCCCACAGTACTCAGGGGATGGAAGACAATGGCAGGAAATGCTTATAAACCTAACTGATTATATTGGCTCAGAAGATCCTATATTTGTAGCCTTTGAACTTTCAACAAACCACCAGACATATGAAGATGGATGGTATATTGACAATGTAAGGCTTATAAACAGAAATGACCCCATAGCTCCTCAGGCACCAACTAACCTATCAGCACAATCAACTATTTCAGGAATCAGATTGAACTGGAATCCTTCACAGGAATTAGACTTTGATATGTACAAAATATATCGCTCCCAGGTATCAGGCGGAGGAGACGAAGGATATATTGAAATAGGAAGTACTAAAGGCACACAGTTCATAGACATGGATGTAGAGGGAGGCAATACCTATTACTATGTAGTAACTGCCTTGGACTTCTCCGAAAATGAAAGCAGCTATTCTAACGAGGTATCAGCAACTGCTGTAGATGCAGAAATAATTTACTTTGAGAACTTTGAAGACGATAATGGCGGATTCATAACGGGAGTTACAGAACCAGGAAAGGCTAACAACTGGGAATGGGGAGTACCAACTTCAGGACCAGGACATGCATATACAGGAACAAAAGTATGGGCAACCAATTTATCAGGCAGTTATGATAAAAACCATAGCGGATATATTGACAGTCCAGAACTACTTATCCCCGAGGAATACAATACAGTTTTGTCTGTTGATTACTGGATGGATTCAGAAGGCGGATCCAGGCTATGGGACTATGGAATAATTCAGATATCAGATGATGGAGGTAACAGCTGGAGAAGTGTTACTGAGAATTTGGGCGGAAGAATTCAGCAGTGGCAAAACAGGATAATTAATCTGGATCAATACAAAGGTAAATCCATAAAGATAAGGTTCTATTTCTATTCAGATAATTCAAATCAATATGATGGATGGTATATAGACAATATACTTATTGCAAAGCTGAATAATCAAAACATGGCAAGCGAATTTACAATAGAACCAACAGTAGAACCTCTGGAAAAGGTAAATACTGTGGAATTTGCGAAAAAGGAATATATTGAAGAAAAAGAACCTGAGAAGGTGAAACTTGATTATAAATTATTTGGCAAAGAGGAAATTCAATTTAAGACAATTGCTGATGAAAATGTAAAGAAAATTCCTCTTACCAAAGCACAGGGGGTACCTCTTGATGCAACAGTTACAGTACTTGAAACTGGAGTAACTGTAAAGACCAATCCTGCAACAGGTAAATTCATGACAAGACATGCTGCAAGTGAAGAAGGAGAAACCTGGACATTACTGGTAGAATCTTATGGATATTATACAAGGGAAATAGAGGTATCATTGGATGAAGGAGAGGTTGTAGAAGAGACCATAATACTGGATAAGATTCCGGAAGGAAGAATAGTAGGCCAGGTTAAGGACAGATTCTATGAAAATCCTGCTTCTAATGCGGTTATAAGAGTAAAGGACGATCCAAATGTAGAGCCTGTTGTTGCAGATGAAAATGGAAACTTCACTATAGAAGGAGTACTTGAAGGAAACCATGTATTAAAGGTAACAGCCCCTGGATTTGAACCTGTGGAAATGGAAGTATATGTAGCAGGAGAACAGGATAATGAAGTTGAGATAGGATTGAAGAGAATAGTTTCAGGTGGAGTGATACAGGAGATATCCTATGATGACGGAACTGAAGAAAATGCTTTGATAATGAATGAAGCAGGAAATGGATTTGCAGTAAGATTTACTCCTGATGAGTATGTAAAGGTTGTAGGAGCAAATATATTCTTCTGGCGTTTAACATGGCCTAATCCAGGTGGAGATGAAATAGGCATTGCACTATATGAGGTTGATGATAACGGAAATATCAATATGATTGGAGAACCAAAGATTGTAAATATAAATAGAGGAAGATGGAACTATATTGATTTGTCTGAATATGGATTGTCTACAAGCAGAGATTTCTTTATATCCACAATACAAACAGATGAAGGCGATTATTCACCAGGATTGGCAATAGATGAGCTGTCACCTTATGGATACAGGTCATACTTAAATGTAGGTGGCAACTTCTCACCTCTTCCAGATGAAGGCGTACTGGGTGGATTTATGATAAGGGCAGTAGTGGAAAATGCTGTAAACACTCCAGTAATAACCAATGTACAGGATACTGTGTATACAAATCAGGATTCCATAGTTTTGGAAGGTAAAGTGGAATCCGAATGCAAAGTCAATATATATGTAAACGGAGAAAAACACGAAATAGAAACGGAAAACAGAGAGTTTTCAATTGAAGTCAATTTAGCAGGTGAGGAAACTATAGTATTTGCCACATCAGAGCTAAACGGAATGGAAACAGAGCCATCCAGTCCTGTAAAAATCATCAAGGACATAACCAGCCCAACTGTTGAAATCCAAAGGCCATCAGATGGTGAGAAAACAAACAGAGAAGTAGTACACGTTATAGGCAATGCATATGATAAATATCTTGACAAAGTAGTAATAAATGATACGGAAATAAGATTGGATGAAAATGGATATTTCCATGAAAGGCTGATATTAAATGAAGGAGAGAATATCATTACAGTCAGGGCAACAGACCTGGCAGGAAATATCACTGAGAAATCAATAAAGGTAACAGTAAAGCTCAATGCTTCAGTTATTGAAAACATCCAGCCACAGGAAGATGTTGTATTATACCCCGGAGAAACTCTAACTGTAAGCTTCAATGCTGAAAGCGGAGGAAGTGGAGTATTCAAGATAATTCCAGATATTACAGCAGCATCTGAACAAGGTGCAGGAATTCCAGTTGAAGAAATCAGCCCAGGCTACTATGAGGGAAGCTTTACTATACCTTATGGCTTCACCATAGACAGAGGCATAATTGAAATAGAATTTGTAGATTCTGCAGGAAATAAAACTACAGCTCAAGCACCAGGAAGGTTGACAGTTGAATCTGAGGATGTTGAACCAGAGATACCAGAACTGACTAATATAGAACCTTCAGAGAATATGATACTAGGATATGGAGATATTTTAGAAGTAAGCTTCAATGCTCCAGCACAGGGACAGGGGTATTTTGTGCTCAATATTCCACTTGGACCTATGATGGAAAATAGGGGTATTAGACTAATAGAAGAAAGCCCTGGATTCTACAGAGGCACCTGGGTAGTACCAGAAGGTATTATTGCAAGGGATATTGAAGTTGAGATTATATTTATAAGCAGGGAAGGAGTAGAGGTAACCCGATATGCACCAGGCAAGCTAACTATAGCAAGGGTAGAGCCAATTGAGAATCTGCCTGTAAATGCTGTAATAGTTGGCAATGAGGCTTTTGATATTAATTATCTGAATAATAATGCTGATGCACAGCAGAAGCTTATAAACTGGTTTAATGAAGGAAATGAGGTATTCATAAAATTGGGAGCAGATACTATAGTAAATGAACGTGGAGAATTGGTGGACCCAGAGGAATTACCGGATGTATTAATATACTATGATTCAAATGGGATGATTACTATTTATAGTAATCTCCCAGACTCTACAATATAAAGGGGGATATAGAGCATGATAAATATGGGTAGGAAAATAAAAATATGTTTATCTATGCTGCTGACATTTACCATGCTATTTGGACCATTTTTATCGCTGGTTCATGCTGATGGCAATGCTCCTATAGAGATAATCACAGCTAAGGACAGGCTTAAGGAAACTGCATTAAATAAACTGGATGAAGATGTACTAGAGGATTTTGAAAACAATGAGTATGTGGAAGTATTGGTATACATGAAAGAACAGGCAGATACCCAAAAGGTAGCAGAAAATGTCAGAAATTCAGTATCACAAAGCCTTACCCCTCATAGCGTCAAGCTAGCGGTAAGAAGAGAGGTAGTCAATGCACTAAAGACTACTTCGGAGGAAACCCAGTCAAAACTTTTAAAGTATATTGAAATGGAAAAGACAAAGGGCAATGTTATTGAATACAAGCCCTACTATATAGTGAATATGGTATATGTTAAGGCAAATAAGGAAGTAGTAGAAAAGATTTCATATATGGCAGAAGTGGAAAGAATATATAAGAACAAAACACATCAACTGGATGTAGTAGCCGGTGAAGAGATTACCCCATCTTCAGAAGAAGGGTTGGAATGGAATATTGCCAGAGTAATGGCTAATAAAGTCTGGGAAATGGGTATAGATGGAACAGGAGCAGTAGTAGCCAATATTGATACAGGAGTGGACTGGACACATCCTGCTCTTAAAAACAAGTGGAGAGGATATAACCCTGAAACAGGAGAAACAAACCCTGAAGGAAACTGGTTTGACCCTGTATATAAGTCAGTACTGCCATCAGACTCAGGTATGCATGGAACCCATGTAATGGGAACCATAGTAGGACAGACTCCTGACAACATAATAGGAGTTGCACCAGGCGCAAAATGGATTGCTGCCAGAGTATTTGATATTTATGGATATACTACAGACCAAGTATTGCTGGATGCAGCCCAGTGGATGCTAGCACCAGGAGGAAATCCAGACAATGCTCCTGATGTAGTAAACAATTCCTGGGGCGGGCTGGATGGTATAGATGACTGGTATAGAAATGCTGTTAGAAACTGGAGGGCTGCTGGGATATTGCCTGTTTTCTCAGCAGGAAATCAGAGAGAGGGAGAGCCAGAGCCATGGCCAGGTTCAATATCATGTCCAGCAAACTATCCTGAATCCTTTGCAGTTGCAGCTGTGGATAGAAATAATTTAAGGGCATATTTTTCAAAGCTTGGGCCATCACCATATGATGAGACATTGATCAAACCTGAAATATCAGCTCCAGGTGTAAGAGTTCGTTCATCATTGCCTGGAGGATTATATGGATACGGTTCCGGTACATCAATGGCAGCACCACATGTTACAGGTGCAGTAGCTCTATTGGTATCTGCAAATAGCTCACTGACAGTAGATGAAATAGAAGCTGTACTTGAAAATACAGCAACAGGATTAACAGACAGCGATTATCCGGAGACTCCAAACTTTGGATATGGATACGGATTATTAAATGCATACCATGCTGTAGAGGCAGTATTATCAGGAACTGGATATATAAGGGGACATGTATTGGTAGAAGGTGAAGATACAGAAGAGCCTGTAATAATCCATAATCAGGAACTACATGAGGCATATCCAAACTCCGATGTAGACATTATAGCCAATATTGCCGACAATGTCTCTATAATCAGTGCAGAACTGCTTATAAAAACTGATGATAATCTGGATTGGGAATCCATACCAATGGAAAGGATATCTGGAGATTATAAAGATGGAACGTACAAGGGAACAATAACCAGTGACAAATTAGGAGAATCAAAGACATTCTACAAGATTAAGGTTGAGGACTTTGGAGGGAATACTGTAGTTACCGATGAATATGAAATAGATATACTGTTTGGAATTAAACCTGATGAATATGAAATGGATTTTGAAACTCAACCTGTAGGCTGGCAGCTTACAGGAGATTGGCAGTGGGGTGTACCTGGCGTAGGGGTAGGACCAATACCATATAATGGATACAGATTAGTAGGCACAAACTTAAACGGACCTTATTCCAACAGGTCCAATAGCTATCTGATTACACCACCAATGGATTTAAGGGATGAAAGCCTTGAGTCTGTAACTGTAAGGTATCATCAATGGTACAGATTAGAAGACAGATTTGATAAAGGATATGTCTATGTATCAGATAACTATGGTGAGGACTGGGTACAGCTTATTCCGGAAATTACAGGTGAAGGTGGAGCTGTATGGCATGAAGTAGTGCTGAATTTAAATGACTATATAGGTTCAGAAAATCCTGTATTTGTAGCATTTTATCTTGTAACGGACGGAAGCGGTCAAAGAGATGGCTGGTATATTGATAATTTCAGATTGGTAGGCACAGATAATGAGCCACCAGCAAGAATCACAGGACTTACTGCAGAAACGGGCATTACGGGAGTAAAACTAACATGGAATCAATCATTGGCAGGAGATTTGGATGAGTATATAATATACCGTTCAGAAGTAAGTGGAAGCAACTACGAAGAAATAGGGCGAACCAGAAACAATATGTTCATGGATACTGAAATAGAAGGTGGAAGAACATATTACTATGTAGTAACAGCCATAGACTTTGCAGGCAATGAAAGTGAACCTTCCAATGAAGTATCAGCAAATACATTTAATATCACAACCATATTCTATACAAATTTCGAGGAAGATAATGGAGGTTTTGTTACAGGAACTGCAGGTTCAGGCAGTAACAACTGGGAATGGGGAGTTCCAACTTCAGGACCAAATGCAGCACTAACAGGAACTAAGGTATGGGCTACCAATTTGTCAGGAAAATATTCGGGAGACCACAGAGGATATATAGAAAGTCCAGATATAGTAATTCCAGAAGATAACGATGTGTTCTTGGTATTTGATCATTGGATAGATGCGGAGTTAAGCTCTAGCGGTAGGATATATGATTATGGTCTGGTACAGGTATCTGAAGATAATGGTGCTACCTGGATAAATGTTTCTGAGCAAATTACCGGGTATATTCGTCAGTGGCAAAACATGCAGATAAACTTAAATGAATTCAGAGGGAAAACCATAAAAATAAGATTTTTCTTCTTCTCAGATACCTACTCAAACTTTGATGGATGGTATATAGACAATGTATCAGTTTTAGGAGTAGTAAATGCAAGGTCAGAGGATTTGTCAGCAAAGGCCTCAATAATTAAAGAGAGTTCTCCAGACTTTAGCCCTGTAAAAGCAGAGCATAGGGTAGATAGTATTGAAGATATAGTTAATAAGGCTAATATAGATGGTTCTAATAAAGGAACAACAGGCATTCCACTAGCAGATAGGACTGTAACAGTTACAGTACTGGAAACAGGATATAGCGTAAGGACAAACCCAGCCAATGGAGAATTCACAATAAGGCATGCTGCAAACAGAGAAGGAGAAAGCTGGACACTGTTGGCAGAAGCCTACGGATATTATCCAAAGGAAGTAGAAGTTTCACTGGAGGAAAATGGAACAGTAGAAGAAATAATATTCCTGGATAAAATACCTGAAGGAAGAATAGTAGGCCAGGTAAAGGACAGGTATTATGGAAACCCTGCAGCAAATGCTGTTATAAGGGTAATAGATGACCCAAATATAGAGGCGGTTACTGCTGACGAAAATGGATACTTCACCATCGAAAATATGCTTGAAGGAAAGCATGTTCTAAAGGTAATGGCTGATGGATTTGAGCCATTGGAAATGGAAGTAACTGTAGTAGGAAACCAGGACAATGAAGTTGAAATAGGATTGAGAAGATATGTTGGATACGACAAGGAAATGAGCTACGATAACGGCATTCCTGGTAATGCCATTGTATTGGGAGAAGCAAACAGCGGAGCAGCAGTCAGATTTACTCCTTCTGAATATGGAAAGGTAAAAGGAGCAAACATATACTTCTGGGATGAATCCTTCCCAAGGCCAGGAGGCAATGAAATAGCTATAGGTATTTTTGACATTGATGACATGGGAAGAGCTGTATTAATAGGAGAGCCAAAAGTAGTAAATGTTACAAGAGGTCAGTGGAACTTAATTGATTTGTCTGAGTATGAATTTGCAACTGATAGGGATTTCCTAATTGCAACAATCCAGACGGATATAGGAGATAATTCTCCTGGTATTGCAATAGATGAAACAAGTGAATATCCAGAAAGGTCCTATGTACATTCGGACGGATATTTTGCTTCGCTTTCTGAAACAGGTTTGCGTGGAGGATTCATGATAAGGGCAATAGTGGAAAGCAGTGCAGATTCTCCAGAAATATTAAACCTGGGAGATATTAACTATACAAATCAGGATTCTATATTAATTGAAGGCACTGTAGATGCAGATGGTATAGTTTATGTATATGTAAATGGAGAAAAACACGAGGTAGAAACCACTGACAGAACCTTCTCAATGGAAGTTGCTCTGGAGACAGAGGAAACCACAATAATGGCATCCTTGGAGCTAAATGGAATAGAAGGTGAGCCATCCAATCCAATAAAGGTCATAAAGGACCAGGTGGTTCCTCAACTCAACGTAATTAGACCATTGGACGACGAGAAAATAAATGTTGAAGTAGTTCATGTTGCAGGAAATGTATACGATAAACATCTGGATAAGCTGCTTATAAACGATATGGAAGTAGACGTAAATGAAAATGGAGATTTCTATGAGAGGATTTTAGTAGATGAAGGAATTAATGTAATAAACATAAAGGCAGTGGATTTGGCAGGCAATATAACTGAAGAGACAAGAACAGTAGTAGTTAGATTGGGCTCAGGCGGTATTCAGAATATAGAGCCACATGAGGATATTACGCTGACTCCGGGAGAGATACTAACAGTCAGATTCAATGCCGAACCTGATGGTGCTGGTCGTTTCAGAATAGTGGCAGATGTTATGCCTTCCGGAAATTCAGGTACATGGATAGATATGGAAGAGTCTGGGGGATTATATGAGGGAACTTTGGTTATACCAGAGAATTTTGAGATTACCAACGGATTGATTGAAATTGAATATACAGATTTTGCTGGTAATACAGATATATATGTGGCTCCAGGAAGGTTAACAGTAGTACCAGAAAGAGGTATTGAGCTGACAAACATAGAGCCTTATGAGGATATGGTGCTTAAAGCAGGAGAAGTATTAGAGGTAAGCTTTAATGGTCCTGAAGGTGGAGAAGCATACTTTAAGCTGAGATTGCCTTATGGCACTGACAATGCAAACAAAGGAATTGAAATGGTAGAAGAGACTCCAGGATTTTATAGAGGAACATGGACAGTGCCAGAAGGACTTATTGTAGAAAACCTCAGAATAGACATTAGCTTCATATCCCTGGAAGGAAAAGATATTAGCGCTACAGCAAGAGGAAGAGTAACAATTGTACCATACGAGGATGCACTTCCAATGGAAGATTTGCCAGTTAATGCAGTTATTGTAGGAGATGAGGCCTATGACATATACTATCTGAACAACAATAGCAATGCTCAAGCAAGATTAATACAATACTTTAACGAAGGTAAGGAAATATATATTAAGCTCAGTCAGGATACCATAGTAAACATTGAGGGAAGAATAGCAGGTATGGAAGAATTGCCAGATGAGCTGACTTATTATGATGCAAATGGACAAACAACCAGGTATGTTAAATAGATAAAAATAGGCCTTAAAACCATATGCGCCCCTTGGGTAAACAGGTATAAAAAATATGTTTGCTCAAGGGGGCTTTTTTTGTTTTAAGAAACATTTCCTTTTGCTATAATGAATAAAGTAGAACTGTGACGAATGTATTTGCATAAATTGAGGTGAGCTTTATGGTAATAGGTACTTGTGAAGTAAAGCTTATGATTTTTGAATCCAATTCATTAAAGGATAAAAGGCACATAATAAAGAGTATAATAGGAAAAATACAATCAAGGTTTAATGTATCAATTGCAGAAGTTGGGCTAAATGACAGCTGGAAAACCTCTATTATTGGATTTGCCTTTGTTACAAATGACTCAGCCCATGCCAATGAGGTAATATCCAAAGTAATCAATTTTATCGATGGAGACAACAGGGTTGAAATACTGGATTACAATATGGAAATACTGTAGGTGATGATATGAAAAAAAGGTTAAGCAGAAAGGAAACAAAAGAAGTTATTGATATACTTCTAAGGACATATCCGGATGCGAAAGCAGAGCTTATTTTTTCGAACTCCTTTGAGCTGCTTATTGCTACAATTCTATCTGCTCAGACAACTGATGTTCAGGTAAATAAGGTTACAGAAAAGCTGTTTAAGGAGTATAAAACTCCTGAGGATTTTTTGAAACTGTCTGAGGATGAACTGGGAGAGAAAATTAAGAGCATTGGATTCTACAGAAATAAGAGCAGGAATATTCTGGCAACATGTAGAATGCTTGTGGAGAAATATAATAGCAAAGTCCCAGATACTATTGAGGAGCTTATGAAACTTCCTGGAGTAGGCAGAAAAACTGCCAATGTTGTCATAAGCAATGCTTTTGGCAAAGCTGCCATTGCAGTGGATACCCATGTATTCAGGGTATCCAATAGAATAGGGATAGCCAGCAGTGACAATGTAACGGATACTGAAGAACAGTTAATGGAGAGTATAGAAGAGAACATGTGGAGCAAGGCTCATCATCTTTTGATATTTCATGGCAGAAGAATCTGTAAAGCCAGAAAGCCATTGTGCAATGAATGTCCTTTGACGGAATATTGTCTTTATTATAAGGAGATTACTAAGGATAAGTAAATTTATTTTTATATATGTACCCGCACCTTAAATACATAGAATACTTGATTTGTACTAGAAGCTTTTTGTGAGGAATAGTATTATAGTAAAATAGTTTTAGGTGGGGGCTAAATAAATGGGGTAATTGGAAAGGACAATATATTTAAAATAGCTTTAACAATAATGTGTATTGCTTTGCTTGTGGGATTCTATTGTTTATTTAAAGTTTTGAACTCTGATATAATATATGATGGAGTAAAAATAGATGAATTTGATGTTTCAAATATGACAACCAAAGAGGCTATTAAATTATTAAAGGATAAAAGGGAAAAAATCAGGAAGAGAAATATAAAGCTGATATATAACGGTAAGGAATACTCTTATTCACTTGAGGATTTGGGGGTTGAATTCTTATATGAGGATGCAGTAAGCAGAGCTTACGGTATTGGAAGAAAAGGCAGTATTATAAATAGGCTTTTAGAGATAATGGAAGTTAAGTTAAATGGTAAGGAGGTAGATTTACAGTTATCGATAAATAAAGACAAAATTCTAAAGATTGTCGAATATATATCCGATGATATATATGTTGAGGCTAGAGATGCCAAATTTCATTTTAATAATGGGCAAATCCATATTGAAGATGAAGTAGTGGGCAAAAGTGTGGACAAGGAAGAGCTGATAAACAGAATTGCTAAAAATATAAAAGAAGATGGTATAAATAATATTGATACAATTGAGATTCCTGTTAAAAGCACAATTCCCAAAATATCAAAGGATTTGCTCTCCAGGATAAATGGAGTTATAGGTGAGTTTTCAACTTCTTTTAAAGGCAGCACTAAAAACAGAATTGAAAATATAAGGCTTTCTGCTAACGCAATTAAAGGCAAAATGCTGTTGCCGGGAGAATCTGTATCCTTTAATGAAACTGTAGGTCCAGTAAGAAGGGAATATGGATATAAGGAAGCAAATGTAATAATTGGAGGAAAATACACCTCAGGCATAGGTGGAGGTGTTTGCCAGACTTCTACTACCCTGTACAATGCATTATTGCTGGCTGGAGTAACCATACTGGAAAGGTCTCCTCATTCAATTCCGCCTGCCTATGTTAACCTTGGTCATGATGCTGCAGTGGCTGAAAATCTGATGGACCTGAAATTCAGAAATGATTTTGACTACCCTATATATATAAACACAGAAATAAAGAATAACAGGATTTATGTTTATATATATGGAGATGTCAGTGAAAGGGACTATACTGTAAGAATAAAATCGGAAATTACTGAAGTTATAAAAGCAAAGGAGGAAATAATAGTTGATGAGAAACTGAATCCAGGCGTAAAGGTAATGGTTCAGGAAGGCAGAAATGGATATAGGGTTAAAACGTACAGGTATATAATCAAAAATGGAATAATTATTGATAAGGAGCTTATTAGCAATGATTATTATAGGGAGAGGAATTATATTTACAGAGTAGGAAAGCTTCAATAATTATAAGGAAAGGGAGTAATGGAATTGCAAATGATGGATGAACTATATGATAAAAATGTAAAATGTCCGGTATGTAGTACAGATTATTCAACAAAGAAAGTTAGAACAAGAGCCTTACGCCTCATTAAGCAGGATGAAGATTTTCTCCCTTACTATCAGGGAGAGAATCCAATTAAATATAGGGTATTTGTTTGCCCAAATTGCGGATATGCAGCTTATGAAGATAAATATAATGCGATTTCAGATCAGGGGAAAGAGGAGATAAAGAGGAAGATATCTTCCCAATGGAAAAAGAGAAGCTATGGAAATGTTCGCTCAACAGACGAAGCCATAGAAACCTGCAAGCTTGCCCTATATGAGGGGCAGATATTGGAGGAAAGCAGATTATATTTAGGTACTGTTGCTCTAAATATAGCCTGGCTTTGCAGATTGAAAGGGGACGTAGATCAGGAAAAGAGATTTCTGAAAATAGCAAAGGATTTCTATGAAGAAGGCTATTATAAGGAAGATCTGAGTAATACCAGCATGGATGAAATAAAGTTAGGTTACTTGATAGGCGAGCTTTATAGGCGATTAGGAGATGCAGATAATGCTGTAAAGTGGTTTAATGCAGTTGTCACTAGCCATAATTCATATTCTAATCCAAACATACGGAAAATGGCAGTAGAACAGTGGAGGCTGGCAAAGGGGGAATAATTGTTGGATATAAAATATTATGATTTTATGACGCCAATAGGAAAAATGACCATTGCCTTCTCAGAAAAGGGTATAGTATATTTAGGCGTTAAAGATGCAGAGGACATGAATTTGTTAAGGGAAAAATATGGACATGCTGAGAAAGTAAACATGGATGAATATGATTATCATAAGGAAATAATAGAGTATTTGAATGGCAAAAGAAAGGTATTTACACTTCCACTGGATTTGAGAGGAACAGATTTTCAGCTGAAGGTATGGAAGGAGCTGCTGAATATTCCCTATGGAGAAACCCGGACATATAAGGAAATTGCCTTTAATATTGGAAATCCAAAGGCATGTAGAGCAGTAGGAGGGGCTTTGAATAAAAATCCCGTCCTTATTGTTGTGCCATGCCATAGGGTAATTGGATCCAATGGAAGCCTGGTAGGCTTTGGAGGAGGTATTGAATTAAAAGCCAGGCTATTGGAACTGGAAAGAAAAACTGTTTTTCAATAAATAGTTTCTGATTAAAAAACAACTTACATTATTGACTTATTTATTTTTTATGTTATATTAAATTTTGCGGTTGGCTTTGTAAACTAAACATGAAAAAATAGCACAATGTTTTATAGAATTGCTTTAAATTACTTTCAATTTCGCCTTGACGATTATAAAAGTCCGCCTTGAGATTGTCAAGGGTAAAATGAACGCGCT
>DUMS01000054.1 GCA_012839745.1 Tissierellia bacterium | reverse complement strand
TTGATGCAAAAACCCCCGTCCCCATTGCATCTAAATATTTTATAAGGAGGTAATCTGGTGAAGAAATTACTAATTGCTATTTTAATTACTTTACTATTTACTGTATCATGCAATGCCAAAAATAATGAGGATGAATTGGAGCTTGAAACATCAGCAGTCTTGAAGAAGCTTTAAATGAGGATGTAAGCTACAGCATCTCAATTAATAGTGAGGAGAAGCAAAATTCAATTGCTAGAATCATTAATGGAAGGATTTTTGTGCCTGTTAAAGAGCTATTTCATGATATTGGTTTTTCAAGTGATTATAGATTTGACCAGAGCATTGAGCATAATGGTGAATATATTATCCTTGAAAGAACAGTTGATAATTTAACGCAGGAAATAAGGTTTTATCTAAATGGAGAATACTATTCCTTAGGTGATGGCACAAACCCGGAAACTTTCTATGATTTAAAAACCAATCCATTAATTGAAGACAAAAAAGTTCTATATATTGATATAGAGGCAATAATCCCAGCTAATACAAGTGGTGTATTATACAAGCTATATGAATTTCAAGGAGAAAGCGCTTGGGTAGATTATAAGGTAAATGATGATAGGGTTGAGATATCCTTTGCTAATACCTTCAATGATGAAGAAGCCCATAACAGGTTTAGAGCAGTAGTGGAAGAAGGAATAATCAGGGACAAAGAATTAAAAAAAGAAATTGGACAACTATTATCAAGAAAAGAAATCAGCTTATCCCAGCTATTCGAAAGATACGGTAAAACTGACCCTGTTATACTGGAGATAAATAAAGTCAGCAGCGGGTATGACTATGATAATGACGGCCTTCTGGATTATTATGAAGTATATAGAAACTTCACCGATCCTGACAAACCGGATACTGACGGGGATGGGATACTGGATGGAGACTGGGAGGAAAGAGCTGATACAAAGGAGATGTTCTACAGGAGATACCATGGCAGCTGCAGCACTACTTCTGCATTTTATTCAACCATATTCCAGGCCTTAGGCATACCAATGAAGGTAATGCCCATTGCCACAACAATAGATACCGGGAAGATAGATGAAGACAGGGAAAGCAAGTATCAGCTTCTCTATAAGTTCAGGGTTAGTCAATCTGAGAATTTCCAGAATCAGCTGGTCAGGGATACCTGGCTGAAAGGCCTTGAAGACTATGGCTCCAATCACATTATGAGTTATGTTTACCTTGGCAACAGGTGGATAAATGTGGATATTGCAGGTGGACAGAGATTCAATACCCAGCCTATAAGCAACCAGTTTATATTATTTCATAAAACTGCAGCATATGATTTCCGTGATACATTGGATACCATTACAACAGTCTGGCTCCTTGGAGAGAAGGAATTTTTCGATAGGGTCAATAGATCAGAGAATTTTTCTGAGTCTGCGGCAAATAGCATATCCAACAATTATGCAAACTTTACTTTAAAGGTATTTGATATCAGGGATAAGTATGGAGAGCATATCAAAGAGGAAACCCTGGAATATATTAATAGCTGGCAGGAAAGGGATCATATTATTGATATCTGGAGGCAATAAAGGTATGGAATTTACCAGAAAAAAAGTATAATATAGTGTTAAGGCTAATAAGATTATAAAGAATATATAATTACGGGGGGAATTTGGATGAAAGTAAAAAAGGCAGTTATACCTGCAGCAGGATTGGGGACAAGATTTCTTCCTGCCACAAAGGCTCAGCCAAAGGAAATGCTTCCAATTGTGGATAAGCCTACATTGCAGTACATAATAGAAGAGGCAGTGGAGTCGGGAATTGAGGAAATCCTTATAATTACCGGAAGAAACAAGACTTCCATTGAAAATCACTTTGATAGATCTGTGGAGCTGGAGCTGGAACTGGAGAAAAAGGGCAAACTGGATTTGCTGAGGGAAGTCAGAAAGATTTCAGATATGGTAAATATCCACTATATCAGGCAGAAGGAGCCACTGGGTCTAGGACATGCCATTTATTGTGCCAAGTCCTTTATTGGAAATGAACCCTTTGCAGTATTACTGGGAGATGATATTGTCTATTCAGAGAAGCCTTGCCTGAAGCAGATGATAGAAGTCTACAACGAGTATAAGACTACAATACTGGGAGTTCAGGAGGTACCCAAGGATGAAGTGGATAAATATGGCATTATACTGGGAAAGCTCATAGAAAACAGAGTATACAAGGTAAAGGACTTAATAGAGAAGCCAAATGTGGAAAATGCACCTTCAAATATTGCAATTCTAGGAAGATATATTATAAGCTCAGAGATATTCAATATACTTAAGAATACAAAACCTGGCAAAAACGGTGAGATTCAACTGACGGATGCACTTAAGGAGCTGGCAAGGCATGAAGCCATTTATGCCTACAACTTTATTGGAAGAAGATACGATGTTGGAGATAAGCAAGGGTTCTTGGAGGCTACTGTAGAATACGCCCTTAGAAATGAGGAATTGAGAGATGAGTTCCTTGAATACTTAATAAATATTGTAGCCAGGGAAAGCGGAAAGGTACAGCTTGAGGAAATAGCAAGCAGAGTAGAGAAAAATTAAATTTTAATGGTTTTTTAATAATTCTCAAATTTTATTTAAAGTTTCTCCTGTTATTATTGGGGTGAGAAAACCAACAGGAGGTAATGTTATGGTAAGGTTAGATCAGGTTGAAGAATTAAGAAAAAGGGCCAACATTTCATATGAGGAAGCAAAGAAGGTGTTGGAGGAAGCTAACGGAGATATACTGGAGGCAATAATCATCCTGGAAAGGCAAAATAAGATAAATCCACCTGAAGGTGGAGGGTATTACACTACTAAGGATAGCACCAGGGAACAGGAGAGCAATGAAAATCATGGCAATAAAAAGGAATACCACGACAGGGAAGTCAGTGTATCCATAGGAGATCTTCTTAGGAAACTTGTAGGCTTTATACTGAAGCTTATTGACAAGGGAAACAGAAACCATTTTGAAGTAGAAAAAAACGGGGAAAGGGTTATAAAACTGCCTGTAACCGTACTGGCAATACTTGTATTGTTCATGTTCTGGGTAGTATTTCCACTGATGATTGTAGGTTTATTCTTCGGATTCAGGTATAGCTTCAGTGGCCCTGATTTAGGAAGAGATGATATAAACCGTGCCATGGATTCAATGGCAGGGGTAGCTGAAAACATTAAGAAGGAAGTAAAAGGTGATAATTCAGATGGGGAGAATACTGATAATAGAAGATGAGGAGAAGATAGCCCGCTTTGTGGAACTGGAGCTAATCCACGAAGGATATGAAGTTGAAAAGTCTTATAATGGAAGGGATGGGCTTAAGCTATTTGAAGCCCACCCCTTTGACCTTGTTTTGCTGGACATAATGTTACCTGGATTAAATGGCATTGAGGTTTTGAGGAGAATAAGGCAGTTTTCAGATGTGCCTGTAATACTTCTCACAGCAAGGGATGCAGTGGTGGATAAAGTAACAGGCCTTGATGGGGGTGCTGACGACTATATTACCAAGCCCTTTGCCATAGAAGAGCTATTGGCTCGAATAAGGGTTGCCTTAAGGAAGAAGTCTGGAAGCAATACATCTGGTAGCTCTGATAGGCTTAAAGCAGGTACTCTGGAGCTTGACCCCATGAAGAGGGAGGTACGTGTTAGAGGAAGCCTTGTAAACCTTACAAAGAAAGAGTTTGATTTACTCCACTATCTGCTGGAGAATAAGAATATTGTGTTAAGCCGTGAAACCATACTGGAAAAGATATGGGGATATGACTTTTCCGGCGGAACCAATGCAGTTGACGTATATGTAAGGTACCTTAGGGCGAAAATAGAAGAACCCTTTGATGAGAAATTCATTCATACAGTTCGTGGAGTGGGGTATGTAATAAAAGATGAAGAATAAGAAGACTACCAACAATAATATTGCAGCTAAAATAAGCTCCTCCCTGGTTCTTAAGCTTAACTTCAACATGATGGGAAGGCTGTTTATAGGATTCTTAAAACTCAACATACTCATCATACTCATCAGCTTTTTTGTAATGCTCTGGAATGGCGAGAGGAAAGCCGGGGACATTGTAAATGGAATTGAAAGGAATCCTCAGAACTATATGTATTACTTCTATGATGATTTGAGGGTATCCACAGCAGCAGAACTTAAAGGAGGATATGTATTTCCGAAAAGTGTATCCAAATGGCTTCCTGTGGACATTGAAGGGGCTAGAAGAAGCTTTGTTATTGATAGATTTAATCCCAATTTAAGCTTATATAAAAGGATAGACTATTTGAAGTACACAATAGGATTTTCATTAGATGGCACAGACTATATAATAGAGTATTCACTGGGGAGAAATATAAGTACCTTTATCAATATATTTATAACAATACTTGTTTTTGAACTCATAATACTCATAGGTGATGTAAGCAAAGGCCACAGGGCCATAAGAAGAGCGCTAAAGCCCATAGATGAGCTGACTCAGTCTGCCAAGAATCTGCAAATGGAGATGAAGGGAAACAGCGACAAGTATATAAGGGACCTGGCAGGGAAGATTAGCACCATAGATGCTGATAAGCTGGAGAAAAGGATTACTGTAGATACCTCACAGGAGGAGCTTAAGGAGCTGGCCAGGGCAATTAACCACATGCTGGACAGGATAAACAGCTCTTACAAGGCACAGATTAGATTCGTTTCCGATGCCTCCCACGAGTTGAGGACCCCTATATCTGTAATTCAGGGCTATGTGAATCTCCTTGACAGATGGGGCAAGGATGACCCGAAAGTTATGGAGGAGGCCATTAATGCCATAAAAAGCGAATCTGAAAACATGAAGGAGCTTATTGAAAAACTTTTATTCCTTGCCAGAAGCGATAATGGAACCATTCAGATGCACATGGAGACAATTGATGCCTGTGATGTAGTTGATGAGATAACAAGAGAAACGCAGATGATAGATGAAAACCACAGGTTTGAAGCAGAGCTTAAAAGGCCTGCCCTTATATATGCTGATAAGCAGCTGCTAAAACAGGCATTGAGAATACTTGTCGATAACAGCATTAAATTTACTCCCCAGGGAAAGGATATTATGCTTAAGGCATATAAGAAAGATAATAAAGTTCATGTAGCAGTTCAGGATAATGGCATAGGAATTGAGCCTAAGGATTTGCCCCATCTCTTTGACAGGTTTTACAGGTCGGATGAGTCCAGGGCAAGAGGTACAGGAGGTTCGGGACTAGGGCTTTCCATTGCCAAATGGATTGTGGAACGCCATGAGGCTTATTTTGAGGTGTTAAGCCGTGTAAATATTGGAACCCGTATAACCATAGTATTCCCGGAAGCTGAGATGAATAGCGAAAAGCCGGAAACAGAAGAAAAACAATAGGAGGCAGTTATCTGCCTCCTTTTATTATGCCATGTAAAATGCCTTATATCCCTTAATTGCCATGTATACGTCAACCTTGCTTGCAATTTCATAAGGGGCATGTACGCTTAACAAGCAGACGCCACAGTCTACTACATCCATTCCGTAGTTTGCAAGTATATAAGCGATGGTTCCTCCGCCGCCCTGGTCTACTTTTCCCAGTTCTCCCATTTGCCATACTACATTGTTGTCATTGAATATCTTCCTTATTTTAGCTATATATTCAGAGTTGGCATCATTGCATCCGCCTTTTCCTCTTGACCCTGTGTATTTGACCATTACAAGGCCTTTGCCTATGTATGGTGCGTTTTTCTTATCCAGAACATCAGGATAGTTAGGATCAAATCCTCCTAATGTATCAGCAGATAATACCTGGGAGTTTGACATGGCTCTTTTTACTGTTAGCTCTGAATAGCTTTCCTCTGTCAGATTTACAAGCTCAGATACCACATTTTCGAAGAATCTGGATTCCATGCTTGTATTTCCAACGCTTCCTATTTCCTCTTTATCTACAAAGAGAGCTACGGCAGTCTTATTTGGCATTTCAACATCCAATATTGCCTTTAATGAGGTGAAGGCACAAACCCTGTCGTCCTGTCCATATCCGCCAACCATGCTTCTGTCAATGCCTACATCCCTTGCTTTTCCTGCTGGTACTACCTCAAATTCTGCAGTTGTAAAGTCCTCTTCTGTTATGCCATATTTATCCTTTAGTATCTTAAGTACATTTAGTTTAACCTTTTCTTTTATCTCATCATCATTGAATGGTATGCTGCCTATCAGCACATTTAATCCTTCACCTGTAATTCCCTCTGACATGGTCTTTGCCATCTGGTCCTTTGCAAGGTGTGGCAGCAGGTCAGTTATGAAAAATACAGGGTCGTTTTCATCTTCTCCTATGACCACGTCAATCTTATCTCCATTTTTGTTTATTACAACACCATGTAGTGCCAATGGTAGTGTAACCCATTGATATTTTTTGACTCCACCGTAGTAATGGGTCTTAAGCAATGCAAGGCTTTCCTCTTCATATAGAGGGAATTGCTTTAAGTCAAGCCTTGGAGCATCCAGGTGGGAGCCTATTATATTCATTCCCTTTTCAAGCTTTTCCCTGCCAATAACAATTAGCACGACAGCCTTGTCCCTGTTGTTTGCATATATTTTCATGCCGGGAACTGGCTTTATTTTCTTTTCGATGATCTCTTCCAATGATATGTACCCTTTTTCCTTTGCAATTCTTATGATTTCCCTGGAAGATTCCCTTTCTGTCTTGCCCTTGTCCAAGAATTCCTTATATTCCTCGTTTACCTGGAAGACTATTTCTTTTTCCTCATCATTAAGCGTTTCCCAGGCATTTCTCCATTTATAGGTTAATGAATCCTGCAATTCCTTGCCTTTCAATTCCTTGTTCATTTTATCCCTCCTAAGAGCTATTTAGAAAATCTAAGTTTATCATATATTTATGGGATTTTTTTGTCAAGAAGAGAAGGATAGTAAAAGAGTTAAAATGCTGTAGTCCATCACAGAGCGTATGTTGAATCTGTTTCTACCAGTGTAATTATAATAGCCTGCCTATTATAATCTATTTGACAAAGCATTGGAGTTATAGTATTATTTACATATATTTATTACCTGAAAGGTATTGCAACAAGCAATAAGAGGCCATAACCTCGATTAAGTGCCAAATTATTAGTCTACCTTAAAGGAATTAAAATGCTGTAGTCCATCACAGAGCATATGTTGAAAAGGCATTTAATCAACTGGATGTGGCCAAATCTGGCATTGGAGGGAGGGCATTATGAACTGTCTCTAATGCTTTTTTTATTTGAAAGGTAGTTGTATTTAATATAAAATTAAGGATAATATAATAAACTGGAGGTGTTCTATGGAAAAGAAGTATACCATGGTTGAGATTTGGGGCGATGTTATTAGAATAAAGGACCTTATAGTATCTGTAGCCATTTCTTCCATATTTACTATGGCTGCATATTTTTTAGCCCCATCAAATAATAGGGTCAGGGAGCTTTTCTATGGGCTGTTGGGGGCAGTATTGGGGTTTATTGTAACTAATGTGTTAATAAAGCCTAAAAGGGTTATTGTATTCGAAGAAAATTTAAAAGGAAACAAGGGATAGAGCTATGGATGGTCTACTTATACTAAAAATGGTTTTGGCAGCCCTTGGAGCTGTAGTTTTATATACATTTATTGGATTTATACCAGGTACAGATGAAACATCGGTTCTCATGCCAATAACCCTTACCGTGGTATTATCAGGTTTGGAGCCTATAGTTGTGCTGACCTTTTTCATTGCTGCAATTGTTACGTTAAACCTGACTAATGCTATTCCAACAGTGCTGGTAGGATTGCCTGGCGGCGTCATGTCAAGCCCCATGATGGAGTATTCGTTGTTTTTGAAGGATAAGGGATTGTCAGCCCTGGCCATTAAGAAGATGGCTGCAGGCTCATTAATTGGTACTGTTGTTTCAATTCCCGTGGCCTTACTGCTGGCACATATTCTTGCGCCCTATGGCAAAAATATACAAGCTTTTGCACCTGTTATGTTCTTTATTGGAGCAATTTTTCTATCCTTAATAGGAAAAAATAAAATATTATCCCTCTTTAGCATTATACCTCTGTCCATATTGTTTATGGCATTAAGGCATCTTTACTGGGGAACAGGTGTTGTGCCAAGGGATACAAATATTACAACTTCCTTCTTTCTGGGTATAACCATCGGGCCATTGATTGTGTCGTTGCTTTCATTGTTAAATAGAAAGAGCCTGGAAACCATGAAAGCAGAAAGCTATAAAAGGGTGGTTATTCCTGGGAGGTCAATAGCAGGAAGTACACTTAATCCCTTTAAAATACTTAAAAAGTCTGAAATGGGGAAGTCCTTTTTAGCTGCTTTTATTGCTAACTTTCCCTTTGTATTAAGCCCTGTGGGATTGACAGTCCTGTTGGGAGAGGGAATTTCCTCCAGGGAAAAGGATGCTGTGAAAAAGGCTGAAACTGCCATTGCAGTCATGGGAGCACTTATACAGGCAACCTACCTTTCAGGAATTATTATTCCTCTAATTGCACTGGGAATTCCATTATCACCTGTTTCAATAGGTCCTGGAAGTGCTTTGTTCAATGCTCCTCCCGTTTTTACTGTTGATAAAAATCTCCATCATGTTCTGGAGAGCTGGCAGTTTGTTTTTGCAATCCTATTAGGTGCAATTATAGCCTTGGCAATTACGTATTACGTTACAAACAGATTTGCCTGGGAAATATCCACATTTGTTCTAAAAAAAATACCTCATGAATCCATTATAGGTTTATTTATATCTTTAATTCTGCTATTATCGTATATGGATGCAGGATTGATTAATGTATTCGGAGTGCTTTTAATAGGCATAGCCTGTGGCACCTTAAATAAGCTTGGTGTAAGCTATGGTGTGCAGTTTATGAGCCTGTATGCAGCACCCTGGATTGTGGAAAAGCTTATTTCATTCTGATTTTTGAGTAAGGGGAAAAATATGGACAATAAAATTAACTGCAAAATAGATAACGGAATATCTGTAGGAACAGCAATTGGCAAGGTGATTTTAATTGGTGAGCATTCGGTAGTATATGGAAAACCGGCAATAGCTGTGCCATTTCATGCAGCAAAGGTGAAGACTACTATATATGGGAGAAAAGGACCTGTTGGCATTGATTGCTTTTACCATAAAGGACCATTAACAGATGCACCTAGGGTAATAGACGGATTAACCCAGGTTATAAAGGGCATTGTCCATAGCTTCAGTGAAGAACTGGAAGATTTCAGCATAAGCATAGAAAGCACCATTCCTCCGGAAAGGGGAATGGGTTCAAGTGCTGCAGTTGCAATTGCCACTATCCGCGGGCTCTATGATTTCTTTGGCAGGATGCTGACCCATGAGGAGCTTTTGAAATGGGCAAATATGTCTGAAAAAATAGTCCATGGAAATCCAAGCGGAATAGATGCAGCTGTAATAAGCAGAGAAAAAACCCTTTTTTACATAAAAGGTGAGCCCTTCATGCCCTTTGAATTCAATCTGAATGCCTATCTGATAGTTGGGGACACTGGAAGGAAAGGAAAAACCAAGGATGCCGTTGAAGGTGTAAGAAAGTATGTTGAAACAAACCCAAGGAAAGGCAAATACTACATTGAGGAGCTGGAAAGGATTGCAATGGAAGCAAAGGACTCAATTGAGTCCAATGACCCTGAAAGGCTTGGAAGGCTTATGACGGAGGCTCATATTATTCTGGATAGGCTGGGGGTAAGCGATGACGGACTAAACGCTCTGGTGTCAAAAGCCTTAGACAGCGGTGCCTTAGGGGCAAAGCTTACTGGCGGGGGAAAAGGCGGTTGCATGATAGCCTTGGCATCAAACAAAGAGGAAGCAGATAACATTTCCAAGAGCTTACTTGATAGCGGTGCAAAGAATACATGGATAAGCAGATTAGGGGATGATTTAGTTGATAAGTAGAGGAAAGGCAAGGGCTTACAGCAACATTGCATTAATCAAGTACTGGGGGAAAAGGGATGAAAAGTACATTTTGCCTATGAACAGCAGCCTTTCTTTAACTGTTGACTGCTTCTATACTGAAACTGAGGTTGTTTTCAGCAATAGCTATGCCAAGGATTATTTTTATCTTAATGGCAGCCTTCAGGATGAATCTGCAACGGGAAAGATAAGCTCCTTCCTTGACCTGTTCAGGAAGGCTGCTGATATAGATATGAAAGCTATAGTAAAAAGCACCAATTTTGTGCCTACTGCAGCAGGCCTTGCTTCGTCAGCTTCCGGATTTGCAGCACTGGCTGCTGCCTGCAATGTGGCCAGCGAACTGAATGTTGGCTTAAGGGAATTGTCCATGTATGCAAGGCAGGGTTCAGGAAGTGCAGCGAGAAGCATTTATGGAGGATTTGTAGAGTGGCAGAAGGGAACTAATGAAAGGGACTCCTATGCTGTTCCGGTGGACGATGCAAAATGGGATATTGGTATGGTGATAGTTGTAGTGAATTCAAATGCTAAAAAGGTTTCAAGCCGTGAAGGAATGAAGAGGACAGTTTCTACGTCCCCTTTTTACAGGATATGGAGCGATAAAGCTGAGGAGGATGTAAAGGAGGCAAAGCTGGCCATTAAAAACAGGGATTTTGAAAAGCTGGGGCTTATAACTGAAAGAAACGGGCTTATGATGCATGCTACTATGCTAGGGGCAAATCCGCCAATACTCTACTGGGAGCCTGAAAGTGTACTTGTGATGAAGATGGTCAAAGAGCTTAGGGATGAAGGCATTTCCTGCTATTTTACCATGGATGCAGGCCCCAATGTGAAGATCCTCTGCAGGATGTCTGAAAGCAACAGGATTAAGGAGAGATTAATGGAAGTATTTGATGAAGAAAGAATAATAGTTACAGGACCCGGGCCAGGTGTAGTTATTCTGGCTTTGTAAACTAAACATGAAAAAATAGCACAATGTTTTATAGAATTGCTTTAAATTACTTTCAATTTCGCCTTGACGATTATAAAAGTCCGCCTTGAGATTGTCAAGGGTAAAATGAACGCGCT
>DUMS01000053.1 GCA_012839745.1 Tissierellia bacterium | reverse complement strand
GTTTTGAAGACCAGAGGGCACACCAGCACCCATCTACCCCCATGTAACACTTACTTGAGTACTACTATATTGTAGCATACTTTCATTTTCTGTCAAGTCTTCATTATTACATCCGCAATTACTACATAATTGGCTACTTGCATAATTTTATGGTGCTATGATTATTTCCTTCCATACCATCTTGCTTTATATTCTAACATTGTCACGAATTCGTACCATACTACTTCTGATATTGCTCTAGTTAAATGATGATTCTTTATCATATTTCTAGCTTTTAAGTCTTCTATAAAATTATCACTTGGTTCTCGTTAATAATTCTGAAGGTTTTTTGGGTAATAAGTTTATTTCTCCTTCTACTAGAATTGAAACATATTATTTATCTGTTGGAGTTTTAGAAGTCGTAATCTTATGGATATAGAATATATTTTGTCATATATTTTCTGGCAAGTCATCTCCCACTTGTAGAAGTTAGGAGACTTCTTGCCAATTTAGTTAAACCAATGTCAATCATTTCATAGAATTTTATCTAATATTTTCCATAATATATTCTTTTACCAACTCCACACTATAATCAATACATTGTTCTATATTGTAATTTCCTGGAACAGCAACTTTAATATTACATTTTTTCATTGGGATAAGAATTTTCATAGCACTGCTTAAACCAATAGCTTCTGCCATCCTTGGAGATAATTCGCCCATCAATGCATTAGGCATGAGGATTGCCACCACTCCCATAATAATGTCTGCATCCTTTACATTGTGTATGATTGCATTTTCACCTGTAGCCCCTTGACTTGCACCTGCCTTCAGCATCATGCCTGTTGCAACTGAATTGGTACCTAATGCTATTATATTTAAATCAGGAAACTCTAATTTTAGCTTTTTCACTATATTACTTCCTATACCGCCACCCTGACCATCAATTACAACTATTTTGATATCTTTCACAGCACATTGCTCCTTTCCTGGCTAAATATAAATAATGTTACCATAATAATAGTAACATTATTTATAAAACAATATCAAGAATTATATTTTACCTCTTCCATTCTACTTAATTGAATACACTTTCTTCAATAGTTTTACAGCAGGTGGTATAAATAATAGTTGAATAATGATGCCTGGTATTCCAGTTATAATAGCTCCTTTAACGTAAAGATAAGGTCCTGTACCTTGCATTCCAAAGAAATTTACCAAAATAAACACCACTATTCCTGCCATAATCCTACCACTAACCATAGCCATAAGCATTGATATATATATTTTTGACTTTAAATTCACATTAAAGTAACCTGATATCAATCCATATATCCCTAATTCAAATATCATTATAGGTAGCATTGGAAAAAATACTGGCATACCTGTCAAGAAACTACTAAGTATAGGTGTCAATACTCCTACTATCAATCCTTCAACTGGTCCTAAAGTTAAGCCTGCAATCAGTACAGGAATATGCATTGGTAAAAATACTTGTCCGCCCATATTAAACTGATGAAAAACTATAGGTAACAGTATACCCATTGATATATATAATCCTGATAATACAATTTTTTTCCCCTTCAATTATATCATCTCCTTTTATTAAATATTTTTAAAGAATTCTTCAATTTTCAAAATTAATTCTTCTACACTATTTAAATTTGATGACAGCTTTTCCATAGGGCAAACATCATCTCCTGTTCTGTTTAAAATCATAGGAACCTTCTTTTCATATTCTACTTCTATACCATTTTCTAAAAGTAATTCATATGCTTCATCACTGATTAGATCTGTATATAAAGACTTTATCTTACCTTCTATTAGAAACATAGAGGCAGCTTTTCCTATAACCTTATCCGCAACAGAAGCATCTTTAAAGTCTTTTTTATGATTCCTGTAAGCATCAAATATTGGCTTAATTCCTCTTCCATTTGATTCAATAAGAATCCTATTATCTCTAGCTAAAACAAAATTAAGATTATTTTTTTTTAAATAGATTTTCGCTAAAGTCTTGTTTTCCATATACTTCTCCTTTCTTTAATCAAAAAAACCACGAGGGTTATTCACTCATAAGTAATCTAACCTTCGTGGTTTTCAAATTGTCTTCTGACAATTTATTTCTTCTTAATCATATGAAATTTATTTAGATAAACTTAATTATAATATATTCTATTTATTCTTTTCTGTAAATACAGTATATCTTCCATATGGAACAAATGCTACAGTTGCATTCTTTCCATATTTTTCAAGGGTTCTGTCAAATAAATCTTGAAATTCTTCAGGAGGATACACATTTAATCCTACATTCCTAGCAAATTCAATATTTTCTTTAAGAGTAATGATTTCTGTATTTTTTCTAACCATGACTTCATAAATCTTATACCAGATACATCCAGCCCATAATTCATTCTTATGGCTATAAAAATCTCTTAATACTTTTTCATGATTTTCTGGAGTTGCAGGCATATATGGTTTTAATACATCCATTAATGCAAAACCATTCCATGCTCCATATCCAGGACAAGGAGTTGTAAATATTATTGTACCATCATCTTTGGTTATTGGATCAGCATTAACAATTGCCCAGGATGTGTGAAAGAATAAATAATCAGTTGGAGCTGTAGAACCACAAATAACTATATCTGCTTTTTCTTCATAGTCAAACCTATAAATTTCATCATATGCCTTTATTGATTCCTTATGTGAATCTACTGGATCGCCAGCATTTATATAAACTATCTCAAACAAATTGCTAGTAATAACATTGATTCCCATATCAATATTACAAATCTTCAAAGCTTCATATTTATCAAGCTGGATATCAGTTTCATTATTTCCAGGTTTGCTAGTTGGTGATAGGGACATAACATGATTCATCTCAATAGTCTCGTTGCTGACTGTTCCTGGAATTACCATTCCTGATCCTCCATAACCCCAAAGTGTAGCTTGAGTAGTTCCAATTGTTACTTTTACATCAGCTTCAGCAACCCATTTATGCACCCAAATTGGAATTCCTCTACTTGTTACACCCATGAATGTATATGCCTCTGGATTCATAGGATCATTACTAGTTACCTCAATGCCAGTATTATAAAGTTCCTCACCTATTTTTTCCTTAATCTCTTCATCATTCAAAGCTCCTACCTTACCTGAAGCGCATATAATCCTAGCTGTTCCTCCAGCTTCTTCTACCATTTTAACCAATGTAGGCAATAACAAAGTTTACTTGCGCTTGTCTAAATTGGTTTTCAATCATGAATAGCACCTTTTTCCCGCCACTTATTAGTTCAGAAAATTTCTTTGAATTAATTGGATTTTCAATTGCATTAATTAATGCTTCTTCAACATTATCTAGCATTTTAGGTTCTGGTCTTCTGTACTCAATAAGCTTACAGGTGTCAGGTACTTTCAGGTCAATAGTAACGCCTCTGTCTTCAGCAACTTCAAAAGGAACTTTTAATATTTTCATATATATCCTCCTTTTATTCGTTATAGATTATTATAACTTATCTAATAACATAATTAAAAGTTACAGATGATTAGCAATTATGAATTTTCTCTATTAATCTCTTTGATAATGCATCTGCTATTAATAAAGCTGTTTCTTCCTTATTTAATCCACTTTTTAATGCTTCTATTAATTTTTCAATTCCTATTCTTACTTCATCATTAGGGCCTGGTAAAGCAACTATCAACGTTTGTTCTACCTTACCAACACCTATTCTAATCCCATCCTTTAAATGTCTTCCAGTCCCTTTTTTCGTTTTTACAATATAAGGAGTGCTAGCTTGAGGGTCAATTTCTAATATTGCTTCTACAGTCTTGTCCTTATCTTCTGCACCTACTCCACCGGTTAAAACAATAAGTCCATAACCCTGGAGTACAGCATCATATATTTTTGATGCAATATATTCTTTATCGTCATCTAAAATTTCCCCAAATGTTACCTTATATGAATGTTCTTTTAATTTTTCTGCAATATATGGGGTATTAGTATCTTTAATATAACCTTTTTTAACCTCAAAACCAGTTGGAAAGACTATTGCACGTTTACTTACATTCTGTTGTATTTCAGCAGTCATCTGTTTCATTCTATTTATTATATTAGGAACTTCTTCCTCATTAAGATTTATCATATTAAGTATACCATCAGAATGTATATCCGATTTCTCTGTCAACTTAAAACCCTCGACTTTTGACAGTTCTTGAAATATCTTATCCTTTTTACCAAAGAAGTTTTCTGCATCAATAAACCTTTCTAATATATCAAAAGTAATATGTGTTTCGCGCACATCAACAACAAAAACCTTTGAATGATCTATTTCTAGAACATCAGCTAATTTATTTGATAAATCCGTAAGATTGACATTATTAAGTACAACATTATTAATCCATAGTTCTGTTTTCTCAAGCAAATTAAGTTTCATATTATAATTCCTCCATCAGAAAACATCAAATCTCATGTCTAACATTCTTGCATCAATTATCTCTTTCCCTATACACAATATATCAACACGTTTATCAATATAAAATTCAATTCTATCTAACTTAACATTTCCAGAAAATGCAACAATTTTATCATTTACATTTAATTCTTTTAATACGCTAAAGCATTTATCAATATCATCATCTATTCCAGTATCTATCATCAAAATATCAGCTCCATATGTTACAGCTTGTTCTACTTCTTCTTCAACACTAGTCATTGTATTATGAATTTGTATAACTTTTTTAAACCCTTCAAATTTTTTAACTGCTTTAAGCGTTTGAGGTATTCCACCAAACATTTTTATATAATTTTTATCTAAATATAAGAATGGAGTATCACAAATCCTACTGCTTATTCCACCTGTCTCTATAGCTTTCCTATAAATAAATTTACACTCTTCAGGAATCTTTTTAATTGAACCGCAAACAATTTTTATTCTACCCTTTGCTATTTGTGATGCTTTATATGCAGCTGTTGCAATTCCAGATGTTTTGGAAAATTTGCCTGCAAGAAATTCTTCTGCTTTTGCTAATAGTTCAGGAGTGGCCCTTATATGGGCCACTACTTCACCTTTATTTACAATGCTACCTTCATTAACCATAAACAGAATTTCTATACCTAAAGATTTTAGTCTATCTAATGCTGCCTCAGAACCTGAAATTACTCCATTATCCTCTGCAATAAGCTTTGCGTCATAATATTTATCAATAATTGTTTCAAAAATATCATTTCGAATATCATACTTCTTGTCCATTTATACCATCCCTTCAAAGCATTTAGCTGTATAGGCAAGCAAAATCTATAACTAATAGCTTAAAACAATATACTTACACATTATTATGATTATTCCGCCTATGAAAATTGCTAAAATATAAATGCATCTGTTTATGTTATATGAAGAAAAATATCATATACATATAATAACCAAAAATTACCTAGCAGATTCCTTATCAAAGTCGCCTTTTTCACAAATCAGAGAAACAACTACACCAATCAACAAAGCCCAGAAAGCAGCTCCAATGTGTAAAATAGTTATGCCACTGGCTCCAACTACAAGAGCAAAGAATGATCCCATCTTAAAGTTTCCTGTACTAAATGCAGCTTTGAAGGAATCAATTAATACGCTAATCATAGCTAGTCCTGCAAGTACATTTACCAATGCAGTTGGTATAGCTTGTACAAATCCCATTGCATAACTAGCTAATAAACCAAATGTACCAAAAAACAATCCATTTGCAAATGCAGCTGCATAACGTCCAGATTTTTCATCGCCAGCTTCTGTTGAAGAACAAATTGCAGTCATAGGCCCTGCTATATTAGCGTTATGAGCTCCTACAAAACCTGATGCTATGCCACCGATACCACTTATAATAGTCATTGCATTTACAGGCACATCGTATCCCTGTCCTCTCAAAACACCTATAGCTTGTGCATTTTCTGCACCGATTACTAGTGCAGCAAGTGGAATAGAAACAGATAAAAGTGCAGCAATATTAAAAGATGGAGCGACAAATTGTGGAGCTATGTATCTCATATCAAAAGATCCACTATTGAATGCACCAGTTGCTACTGCTGCTATTACTCCAAATACTAAAGCACCTAATATTGGTGAAATTTTAGAGCTCAACTTTCTAACTAAAAAATATCCTACTATAGCAACTCCACAAACAATTGGTAATTGCATAGTGGAGGTTACAATACCTGTTCCAAATCTCAACATTACTCCAGCTATCATTCCCATTACTATTGGAAGGGGTAAAAACCTCATAACTTTACCTATTAGACCTGTTACACCTAATATAAGAACAATTATTCCTGCCATAATATAGGCACCACTAGCCTCATTAAAAGAAAAACCCTTTAAAGCTGCAGCAAGCATTGATGCTCCTGGAATTGAATAAGCACCAACAATTGGCATCTTATAATACAATGACATTATAATACTAATCATAGCACCAAAAACATAAATACCGAATAGCCAACTAACAGTTTGTTCAGTAGTGTATCCAGCTTCAGCACTTGCATTGATAACTACAAGTGCAGGTCCTGTACAGCCAAAAACTGCTGCTACAAATGCTGTTGTTATTGTTTTAGAATTTAGATTGTTTTTTAAATCTTTTAGCCCTGATGAAAATCCAGCACCCTTTTCGATAATACTAAAACCACTAATTGCTTTTCCCATATTAATCCTCCTCTTTTTATACGATGATATAATTCTAAGAATAGTGAATGACTAAGGCAAATAGTGCGCTGCCTATTGCCTTAATCTGTATTCACTACCCAAAATATAGGATAATATCCAAATCTCACTTTATTTTGCTAATGCAAGTGGATCTATTCCTCTTTGTTTTAACCAAATAGGCATTAACTCATTATCAACTTTTTCAGCAACAATAGGTGCCTTTTCTAGCATTTCTTTAGCCAGACTTTCACTTACATTTATTCCTCCTGCTGCTCCGTCAAATATTAATACCTTATCTGTGCCTGTTACTTTATAAGCAAATTCCATAGCAGCATCAAGTGTATCAGCTATTACAGCATGATCCATATATTTTGCATTCATTGGGCATCTGCTCATCAAATCTGCTTGCTCTCTTCCAACTACAATTGTTGGAGTATGTGTACTAAAGAAAGCACTTGGATATCCACTCCATGCATAGTTATGAATAACCATTTTTATTTTGGGATTAACAGGTGGAATTTCTGGTATCAAAGGCTTTCCATCTTTTCCATAGAAGGATTCAGTATACCATGTATAAGGAGCTAATGATTCTAAATTGAATAAGTCTACATTAGCGCTAACAAAGTTAGCATAAATAACACCTGAAGCAAATACATATGGTACTGGACATGGGAAATCTAGTCCTACTATGCAATCACTTAATTGACCGAATAAGGTAATTATCTTTCCATAATACTTAAGTCCATCAAAAGTTAATTTCTCATTTAGCTTATACAAATCGTTATCAGATACAACTCCCACAACTCCTGCTGGTGACATATTTAAGAATGTTGCAAAAGCAAATTTCTTTTGTACAAATTCTGAATTAAATATAGCACGAGCTGTAAAATTAGCACCTCTTGGTCCAAGATTTTGATGGTATGTTGAACGAGTCTCTGCTCTTGCATATGACATACCAAAAGGTTTTACTGCACGGTCAACTTGCCTATGAAAATGAACTTCTCTTACATCGGAATTATGGCAATGAACTACAAAATCTGCATCATAAATTGCATTTAGTCCATATAGAGTTCCAATTTCAGTTTCAATTGGAATTCCTTTATCTATTGGTGCCACACCTTTTGCTTTTCCTTCGAAATATTCATCTAACTTAAAGGCTTTAATATATTCTTCTGTTTCCCTAAGCCTCATTCCTACACCTGCACGCAATCTTACATTTCTACAACCAGTACGTCTTATTATTTCGTCTCTTACTGTTTTTAACATTTCAGTATAAGCTTCTCCACCTAATAATGTAAATCCATGATGAGAAGCGCATATATTAACTGAATTCTCTGGCTTTATCATGCTCATATCAACATTTTCTAATGACTTAATAGTTGCTTCTCTAATAGCTTCCTTTCCTGCTTCTGAAGGATAAATAACATCTGGTGTATCAGGAAACAGTTCTTTAACAGTAACTGAAGTAATCCCTGGCAATTCTGCCATTCTCTTCTTTAATAAATTAGGATCAATCCCATATTGTGATTTTTTTGGTTTTGCTGGTGGTATAGGTTTCCTCATTTTACATCCCCCTTTACTTTTTAGCATTTATTACTTTTTCAAAAACTTCAATGTCATCATCAAATCTAAATCCGCCATCAGAATATCGTTTCTTTACATCTTCATTAATATCCCAAAGAGTTGGTGTTAAGCCATACCATTGGTATCCTTCTGGTTTTTCAGGTGTTATACCCGCAGCATTTAAAATCCTCAATATTGGTTGAATACATTCAATCTTACAACCTGTTCTAATACCAGTAGCAGCAGATATTTTTTCAGGTGTATCATTACCTGCTAAAACTGCAGCTGCAACTTCTTCTGCTCTAGTTTCTGTACAGTAACAGATTATTTGTTCAGGATGGAATTTAGCTTTTCTACAAAGCTCATCTACTTTATCTTTCATTTCTGGAACTATTTTGAATTCAATAGTATAAGGGTCATCCCTTTCGACTAATTTAATTGCAAAAACAGGACACCTCTGTTCACACCCACCACAGCCTGTACATCTCTGCTCATCAACTACAGCTTTTCTATCTTTGACTTTAATCGATAATGTAGGGCAGACTCTTTCACAAGTTTTGCAACCAATGCACGTATCTAAGTCTACTTTTGCTAACAAAGATACTCTCCTCATGTTAATACCTCCTATTATTTTTTATTTATTTAAAATTACTTTTGAACCATATCATAACTATACTTTGTAAGTATCTCTGGTGGATTCTTTACAATTAAAGTATCTGTCACCCTTGGCCCACCAAACTCTTTGTCATAAATAGTTGGAAACATCAAATCTATTACCATATTTTCTTTTAATATGTAATCCCTGTTCTTACCAATAATAGGATAAAATTCTGATTGTCTTATGCCTATGCCATATCCTATATCAACAATAAATTTGTCACCATATCCATTTTCATCTATTATCTTAAAGGCTTCATTATAGACTTCTTTAACTGGTGTTTCTGGCATTGATTTTTTCACTGCTGCTTGTTGCGCTTCAACCATTATTTTATAAATTTTTTTAGTTTCCTCAGAAACTTGTCCTAATGCAATAGTTCTGCACATTTTAGATACATATCCTCTATATGTTGCACCTAAGTGTATTACTATTGGCTGATTGTTCTCAATTGTAGTTGTTGTTGCATATGGATGTGTCATTAACTGACGATCCTTAGTTAATACTTGCATTCTAAAAGGAGAACCTTCCGAACCTGCTTTTCGCATTGCCAATTCTGCATAACCTAATACTTCAGACTCTGTCATACCTGGCTCAATTGCATCTATTGCAGCTTCCATTCCCTTTCTAACCATTTCGCTTGCTTTAGTGATAAACTCAATTTCTTTTTCATCTTTTATAGCTCGTATTTTATAACATAATTCTGTTCCATTTATTACTTTCATACCTGGAATATTGTTCATTAGAGTTTCATAAACACCAACTTCAACAAAATACTTTGAAAACACAATTTTGGGAGCTACATAACCCATTTTACTTATTAGTCTTGCTACAGCTGAAGCCATTGTATCCCTTCCATATACATAACCTACAGCTTCAAATTCTAATAAATGTTTTATATGGGGTATATCTAGCCATAGTGTGACCAATAAGGGTTCGCCTTCTGCAGGTATAATCAAACCACCACATTCAATTTCAGGAATTCCAGTATAATAAATAAGGTTTTCCCTGTCACAAATTAACATAATATCATATCCTGCAATTCTTAATTCCTCTTGTGCCTTCCGTACTCTTTCTAAATACATAGAACCCCTCCTATCTTAACTTTTTTGCTGTTAAGCAGCTTTTAATCTATCTCAATTTTTTAGCTCTATTAACCTAAAATATTGATTGATTCATCCTATAAGTATTTCTTATATAAATCTAACAGATATATCTCCTAGTTCTGAAAACGAAGCTTTAAACTCATCTCCTGCTTCTGCTACTAACGCTGCTGTAAGTGCACCAGATAGTATTATCTCACCTTTCTTCAGTTTGACACCGTATTCCCAAAGTATATTAGCAAGCCAAGCAACAGCATATGCAGGATCCCCTAATACATCTGCTCCAGTACCTGAGTTAATCTTTTCCCCATTTTTAAATAAATCCATTGTTATTTTTCTTAAGTCTACACTCTTAGGAGATACTTTTTTTTCGCTAATAATATACATTCCTGAAGAAGCGTTATCAGCAATTGTATCGACAATATTAATCTTCCAATCTAAAATTCTACTGTCTACTATTTCAATAGCTGCAGCCACGTATTCTGTAGAATTAATTACATCTTCTGCTGTAACATTGGGTCCTTGAATATCTTCTTTTAACACAAATGCAATTTCTCCCTCTACTTTAGGTTGCAGCATTCTACTTCTTTCAATTGTGTTATTCTCAACTTCCATATAATCCATTAGATGTCCGAAATCCGGTTGATTAACTCCAAGCAGGTTTTGCATAGCCAGAGATGTTAAGCCAATCTTCTTTCCTGTAATCTTCCTTCCAGATTCTATTGCCGATTTAATATTTAGCATTTGTATGCTATAAGCATCATCAATCCCTAATTCTGGATATAACTTTGATATAGGACCTATTGCTTTTACATCTAATTCTGCTCTTTTAAGAGCTTTGGCAATCCTTTCATATTTTTCATTGCCCATATAATTACCTCCTAAATATGTGATTCTTAATTGCAATAAGTTATGTTCATTATTACCAAATCCTGTTCTTGTTATATGTTAAAAATAATACAGGCAAATGCCTTTTTTCCTTAATATCCTAATTTATATGAAATTTTTCTTGCTGTATCTTTTGCTATGTTTATTATCTTTTCCAATCTTTCTTCTGTTATTCTGGGTGTTGGCCCTGAAACACTTAATGCATACTTTACTTCTCCATTATAATCAAATATAGGCGCAGCTATACACATTAAGCCTATTTCACTTTCTTCTCTATCAATTGCATATCCTATTTTCTTAATATTTCTTAATTCCTCTAATAGTACTTTTTTATCAATAACAGTATTTGGAGTAAAAGCTTGTAGCTTATCTGGCAATGACTTCTCAACTTCGTTTAAATCAGAAAACGCTAATAGCACTTTTCCCATTCCTGTACAATATGCTAGCTTTCTAGTTCCTATAGCAGTAGAAATTCTTATAGACTGATTGGATTCTACTTTATCCAAGTATACAATTTCAAGTCGGTCCAGCTTACTAAGATGAACTGTTTCATTTAACCTATGTGAAACCTCCTCAATAATAGGGTGAGCTATGTTAATTACATCTATTGAATTAGCAACTAAATTACCTAGTCTCATCAAATATAAACCAAGTCTATACTTCTGCGTTTTTTCATCCTGATCTATTAATCCATGATATTTTAATGTTGAAAGTATTCCATATACTGTGCTTTTATTCAAATCCAGTTCATTTGCAATTTCAGTTAATTTCATTTCCTTTCTGTCTTCAGAAAATAGCTTTAATATTTGTATAGCTCTATCAACTGACTGCACTCTTTGTATGCTCTGTGTCTTCTGTATAGTATCTCCTCCTTCACTGTCATTTGATACTCCATGCCTAAAGACATTGGATTCTCTGTGGTGGTAGTCGCAAGTCTATTTCTTGTATCCATCGTAATAGCTAAGTAATTCATTTTTATCTCATTTTTGATTACTAACTATATCATACCACTTAAATCAATAAAAGTAAAGAGAAATTTCAAAAATTTTCGTATTATTTTTTACAAGAAACATTATTTATTAACTTTTCTAATAACTTAAGAAATACTGTTAATTCTCCAAACATTTTGAATACTATTTCTATAAGATAAAAACTAATTTACATATCTTAATACTTATTCTGCTTCTAACATCTACTGAAAACATCTTTAATCACATTTCTCAAAACTTCTTTTGGAAATGTTTTTATAAAAATAGCTCATTGCATTTACAATTCTTTACTTATTATCCATATAAAAGTAAACCTTCTTTAAAATTATAACATTTTTTGAAAGCTAGCAGTAAAATTTAATTCAATTAATTGACTACTTGATAAAATCAGTTTATAAAAATCGTGTTATATTTTTAAGCTTAGTTAAGAACTATCTAGATAGTTCTTAACTAAGTAATGATTTCAGACTCAAAATCCATTATTTCTCATTAAAGAATTTTTCTAGTTTAACATAAGTCTCATACCTCTTGTTAACTTCTTCTTGAGCTCGAGAGAGCAGTTCTGATGCAACTTCTGGATATTTTAATTTTAAACTAGAAAATCTAACTTGTCCATCAAAGAATTCCTCTACAGGGATTGAAGGCTTCTTATAGTCAAGACTAAATGGTTTGTCCTTTACAGAAGGATTATAACGATACAATGGCCACAATCCACAATCAACTGCCTTCTTCATTTGATTTTGCGATTGCCCCATGCCATCTTTTATTCCATGGCTTATACATGGTGCATATGCTATAACTATTGAAGGTCCATTATAATTAACTGCTTCAGTAATAGCTTTCAATAATTGATTCATATTAGCACCCATAGCAACAGAAGCAACATATACATTTTCATAGCTTAGGAATATTCTTCCTAAATCCTTCTTTGAAGTCATCTTTCCACCATCAGCAAATTTTGCAGATGCACCCAGTGGAGTTGCTTTTGATGATTGCCCACCTGTATTTGAATAAACTTCTGTATCAACTACTAATATATTGATATCTTCACCAGAAGCAAGCACATGGTCTAAACCGCCATAGCCAATATCGTAAGCCCAACCATCACCTCCAAATAACCAAACAACTTTCTTTGCTAACTGATCCTTTTCAGCTAATATTTTTTCTACAATAATTTTTTCTTCTTCTAAAAATTCTGTGTTTTCCAGAATACTAACTAAATTTCTTGTTGCCTGATCATTCTCATCAAGATCATCATAGGTATCCAACCATCTGCTAATTGCTTGTCTTACATTTTCTTTACTTGTCATTTCATACAATTTCAAAACATGTTGCTTAATGCCGTCACGACGATGTTTTATTCCTTTAACTACGCCAAGTCCATTCTCTGCCTGATCTTCAAAAAGAGTTCCATAAAATGCAGGACCTCTACCTTCCTTATTTTTTGCATATGCTAATGAAGGAAAAGCTCCAGACCAAGCTAATGTACATCCAACACCATTTACCCATATTGTTTTTTCTCCATATAATTGAGTTAATAATTTAGCATATGGTGTTTCTCCGCAACCAGCACAGGCCCCTGAAAATTCCAAAAGTGGCTGATAAAATTGGCTTCCTTTAATTGTATTCCTTCTATATACTCCTGGTTTATCTGATAGTGAAAGTGCATATTCCCAGTTGGTTTGATCATACATAGATTTATCCACCGGTTTCATAATCAGTGCTTTTCTAGTTGCAGGACATACATTGGCACAACTGCCACACCCAGTACAATCCAATTTACTAACTTCAACTCTAAATTTATATCCACTAGTTCCACGAGCATCTATCATAGTAAAGTTCTCTGGAGCTTTTTTTGCTTCTTCTTCATTAACTAAAAATGGTCGAATAGCTGCATGAGGACATACAAATGAACATTGATTGCACTGAATACAGTTTTCTGGTATCCAAGTAGGAATATGAGTTGCAATTCCCCTCTTATCGAACTTAGACGTTCCTAAAGGATATGAGCCATCTCTATATGGTAAAAATACAGAAACAGGTAAATCATCACCTCTTTGACGATTACAAGGTTCAATAATATCCTTATATAAATTGGAATGTTCAGATGCTGTATTAATCTCATCAATAGCAGCTTTTTCACTATTCTCATCAACTGCATTTTTCCATGATTCGGGTACTTCTATTTTTATTAAAGATTCTATACCAGCATCTATAGCAGCATGATTTTTGGCAACAACTTCTTGACCTTTACTAGCATAAGTCTTTGTAGCAGCTTCCTTCATGAGACCAACAGCTACATCTATTGGAATAATTTCTGTTAGTTTAAAAAATGCTGCTTGTAAAATCAAATTTGTATGATTGCCTAATCCTAATTTTTCAGCAATTGATACTGCATCAATAGTATAGAAATTTACATTTTTATTTGCTAACTCTCTTTTTACCTTTGCAGGTAACCAATTCTCCAGTTCTTCTGGTTTTAAAGAAGTATTTAATAAAAATGTTCCTCCCTTTTTTATTTCATGCAAAATATCATATTTATGAATATAAGATTCCACATGACAAGCTAGAAAATCTGCAGCTTTTACTAAGTAAGTAGAGCGAATTGGCTTTCTTGAGAAGCGTAGGTGGCTTTTTGTAATTCCATATGATTTTTTAGAATCATACTCAAAATATGCTTGAGTATAAAAATCAGTATTATCACCAATAATTTTGGCTGAATTTTTATTTGCACCAACAGTTCCATCGCCTCCTACTCCCCAGAATTTACAGGATATAGTATCCTCAGATTCTGTAATTAATGGTTCTTCAACTTCTAACGAAAGATTTGTTACATCATCAACAATACCTATAGTAAATAATTTTTTAGGTTGATATGAATTCATATTATCATAAACAGCTTTGATTTGTGCTGGCGTTACATCTTTTGAAGCTAATCCATAACGTCCGCCATAAATAATAGGTGGATTTTCTGCACCATTGTATGCAGCACATACATCTAAATACAAAGCACCTGCAATGGAACCAGCTTCTTTAGAACGATCCAATACAGTAATTTTTTTGACTGATTTTGGCATTTGTTTTAAAAAGAACTTAACATCAAAAGGACGGAATAAATGAACCTGTAGAACACCAGTTTTTTCACCTTTATTGTTTAAATAATCCACCACTTCTTTAACAGTTTCAGTTGCAGAACCCATAACTACAATTACACGATCAGCATCATCTGAGCCATAATAATTAAATATATGATATTCTCTACCAGTTATTTTACTAATTTTACACATTAGATCCTCTACTACTCCAGGTATTGCATTATAATCAGCATTATTAGCTTCTAAGTGCTGGAAGTAAACATCTGGTCCTTGAACTGTTGTTCTATACAATGGATGTTCTGGATTCATAGCGATTGCACGATATTCTTCTAGAGCATTTTTGTCCATAAGTTCTGCTACTTTATTTAAATCTATCATTTCAATTTTTTGAATTTCATGACTAGTTCTAAAGCCATCAAAAAAGTGAATAAATGGCACTCTGGTTTTCACTGTTGCTAAATGAGGAATTGCTGTTAAATCCATCACTTCTTGTACACTTCCACTTGAAAACATTGCAACTCCAGTTGGTCTACAGCTCATAACATCCTGATGATCACCAAAGATATTATTTGCATGTTGAGCAACAGAACGTGCTGCAACGTGAAATACTGCAGGCATTCTATGTCCAGCCATTATGTATAGGTTTGGTATCATCAACAGCAACCCTTGAGATGCTGTAAATGTAGTTGCTAAAGCACCTACTTCGCTGGCTCCATGTAAAAATCCTGCAGCCCCAGCTTCTGACTGCATTTCAACAAGAGTTACTGGTTGGCCAAACATGTTCTTTCTTCCTTGTGCTGCCCATTGGTCTACTTTTTCTGCCATTGGTGATGATGGGGTAATTGGAAAAATTCCTGCCACCTCAGTAAAATGGTAAGCAACTGTAGCACAAGCTTCATTTCCATCTAATGTAACCATTCTTTTTTCATTCATATTGAATTCCTCCTCATGTAATCTTATAAAACATTAATTATCACCATTTTTAATAACATTTCAATAAAAAGCAATATCAACCCTCTCATTTTTTCATTGCGCATATAATTACTTCCAAATATGTGTTTCCCAACTACAATAAATTTAGTTCATTATTACCAAATCATGTTTTCATTAAGTGTTAAAAATAAATGGGCAAATGCACCTACTACTTAACATACAAATCTTCTAGCAATTTCATTACTTTTTATTATTCATATAATTCCTCCTAACTATTTATTTCTCAACTAAAATAAGTTTGTTCATTATTACCAAATTGTGTTCTCATTTGACAATAAAATAATATGGGCACATGCCCTACTCCTTAATATCCTATACACATTAAGCCTATTTCACTTTCTTTCTTATCAATTGCATATCCATTTTTATTAATATCCTTTAAATATATTTATGTTTTTAAATAAAATTCATACTGGTTTTGAAGACCAGAGGGCACACCAGTACCCATCTACCCCCATTTATATGTGGTAGCTACACTACTATAATACAGCATTTTATTTAATGTGTCAAGTAATATAGAAAACTATTGTAGTTATTCTATGATAATGTCATATTGAATTTATTCTGATAAAATGTCATGTATGCGAAAGGAGACATTCAATATGAATCAAAAAGAAATTACTCGTCTTAGAGTCATCAATCAAACTATCGATAAGGTAATAACCATCAAGGAAGCTGCTGAGCTTCTTGGCCTCAGTGAACGCCAAGTGATAAGGTTAAAAGGAGGAGTTAACAATTATGGACCTG
>DUMS01000052.1 GCA_012839745.1 Tissierellia bacterium | reverse complement strand
TTCATAATATGTATTATATAGTAGATATGGGGGGGGTTATTGTGAAAAGAGGATATGAAATCAGGTATTTTAATGTGGCAGAAAATAGATTTATGACTGTACCCCTTGAAGATATGGTTGGTATTTTATTGAAGCTGGAGTTCAATTTGAATTTTCATATAGAAGCTTTGAAGGCTCAGGCTGTTGTTATAAGGACAAATCTTATCAGAAATCATCCCGAAATTATAGAAATAGGCGGTATAGATATAAACATTAAAAACGATATAGATTGTGAAAATATAAATAGGGCCGTAAGTGAAACGGAAGGTTTAATAATTACTTATAATGGAAAAGCTATAGATGCAAAGTATCATTTGGCATGCGGCGGAAGTACAGAAAATTCTGAAAATATTATGAATAACCAGGTTGTATACCTGCGCAGGGTTCTATGCGATTACTGCAGAGATTCCCCATACTGGCAGAATGAAAAGAGCTTTTCCATTGAAGAAATTGAGGAGCTTATAAAAAGGAAGTTTCCGGATTTCGTCATTAAAGATGTAGAAATAGCCGGGTTTATGGATGATTTCAAGAGGGATGATTATGGCAGAGTTAGGTATTTAAAAATAGGCAATGAAATAATTTCCGGGAAAGAGCTAATGGAGCTTTTGGATTTAGACTCAACAAGGTTTATCATATTTCCAACGGGAGTTAAATTTGTATCCAGGGGTAAAGGTCATGGGATAGGCTTATGCCTTTATGGTGCCAATAAAATGGCAGAAGAAGGCCATTCCTTTGAGGAAATAATAAAGTACTATTATACAGGAGTGGGAATAGAGAAGGTTAGGCTTCCCAGTGAGGAGTTGCCTTTAAACGGTAAGGTAATAGCAATTGATCCAGGTCATGGTGGAGATGATTATGGATATATTGGGGACTCATTGGGCTTATTGGAAAAGGACATTGTGCTTGATATTTCATTAAAGCTAAAGAAGAAATTAGAGGAGTTGGGGGCCAGTGTTTTTTTGACAAGAGATTGTGATGAGAAGATTTTGGCTACTAAAAGGCTGGAAAAGGTTAATGAAATAAATCCCCATTTTTTTATGAGCCTCCACATGGATTACTTCCCACGCTCAACAATGAAAGGTGTCGAAATATTCCACTTCAGAAGCGATGAAGAAAGCAAAAAAATAGGGTTGTCCATTTTAGAAAACCTGAAGGGAATGAATATTCCAACAAGAGGAGTAAAGGAAGGGAACTTCTATATTTTTAGGGGAATTGGAACAAGCTCCCTGATGGTTGAACTTGGATTTTTATCAAACGAAGAGGAGGAAAAAAGGCTTAATGAGGAGGAATATTTGAAAAAGTTAGTTACAGCAATATCAAAGGGTATATCTGATTATTTTATTCATAAGTTTTTGTAATGTTGTAATTGACAAACAAAAATATTCATAGTATAATATTGTTTTTTATCAATTGACAAAAATCTTCTTCTATGTTATAATTAGAACATGAGTGTCCCTTTACACTCCTTCTACTCCCTGAAAAAGGGAAAAAATGATGGAAGGTGATTGGATTGTTGGAAAAAGATAGCTTAGCTAGAATACGAAAGAATGTTGAAGGTTGCATTGGCAAGAAGGTAATTCTCAAGGCAAATAAGGGAAGAAAGAAGACGACAATCAGAGAAGGCGTATTAGAAGAAGCTTATCCCAGCCTGTTTGTAGTAAGAATCTCAAATCAGTATGATTCTGTAAGGAGAGTATCGTACACTTACTCGGATATTTTGACAGAGACGGTAGAAGTGACTATTTGCGACGAAAAGGATAGACAAATTAAGATATCATAGAAAAACAAGACTTTAGGTCTTGTTTTTTTATGCCCATTTTCATTGGTAAACAATTCACAAACTTTAATGCTATGTAAATATCGGGAAATTGAAAAAAGTTACAAAGAATACTTTGGATATCTAATACATATATAAAAAAAGAATCCGACATACGTCGGATTGAGTTAGGGATATGAGTATCTATACACTCGTTTGGGGAAGAAAGATATTTATCTTTACCAATTAAATTATATGTCGAATTAAAGCCCATAGTAAATAGGACTAAAGAAGCATTATTTTAATCATGTTTTTGGACACCCAAACATATACTTTCTTATAGGAATAGAATGATTATTAAGGGAGGTCTAGAAATGGAAGTAGTCAAGGATATCCTTAAGGTAGAAGAACAAAGAGGATATGAGGAAATAGAATCATTAATTGAAGCAGAATTGTACCTTAATCAGACAAAACCTGAAATCGAAAACATTCTTTGGGTAGATGGAAGAGTTGAAGTATTAAGTACAAAGATTGTACAGGATAAAATACTTATAAATGGGCTGCTGAAATTCAAAGTGGTTTACAAGTCTAAGGAGGAAAGCTTGAACATATATCATGAAGAAATAAACCGTGATTTTAAGGAAGAAATATATATTGACGGAATTACAGAACAAATGGCTGTAAATGTTAAATCCAGTTTGGAATACATAGAATATGAACTGCTGGATGAGAGAAAAGTTGGCTTAAAGGCCCTTGTAAATCTCTGTGGCAAGGTGGAGGAAACCAATTTGGTTGAAATAATAAAGGAAATAGATGAAAAACCTGAGCTGCAGCTATTAAAGGAAAAGATAAGATATAATGATGTATTAAACAGGGGAGAATCCTATGCACTAATAAAAGAAGCCTTTGAAGTAGGCGACAACCAGCCTCCAATTGAGGATGTATTGAAAGTGGATATACACCCATATGAAAAGGAATTGAATATTTCTTACGATAGAATAATACTTTCAGGAATACTTGAATGCTCAATAATATACTTTGGAGAAGGGAGAATAAACTCCATAAAGAAGGATATTCCATTTACTCATTTTATTGATATAGAAAATGCAGAGTATGATTCAAAATGTCAGCTGGATATGGAATTGATAAGCGGTGAATACGAAATAAGGGAAAACCTGGAAGGCCAGTCCAAAATACTGGATTTGGAAGCTAAGATAAAGATAAATTCAAAACTGTATAACCAAAAGGAAAAAGAAGTAATTATAGATGCTTATTCCACTAAGGAGAAAATAAATGTAGAGACAAAAGAGATAAAGGTAATGGAAAATATTAAAGACATAACAAGCAGGGAGGAAATATCAAATGATATTGCAAACAGGGAATTCAAGGAGATATATGCTGTAGAAGGCAATCCCAAGATAATAGAGAGCCAATATGTAGAAGATAAGATAGTAATAGATGGAATACTTATATTAAACATATACTATCAGGATGCAGTAAGCAATCAGATAACCACATTAAAAGAAGAAGTACCATTTAAATTCTATCAGACAGCTGAGGGATTGGGGAAAGACCTGATTATCAATACAGACAGCACCTTGGAAAGCATTAGATATTCTTTAAGGGATGGCACTCTGTCCATAGATGCTATTATAAAGAACCATATATTCGTCAATAGGGAGAGGAAAATAAAGATCATCAGCAATATAGATGAAACAGGAGAAATAATAGATAAGAAGTCAAGACCAAGCATTATAGTATATATGGTACAAAAAGGCGATGTATTATGGGATATAGCAAAGAGGTACAACACCACTGTAGATGAGATCATAGAGTCCAACAATATATTATCGCCAAATAACCTTATGCCAGGTGAAAAAATAATCATTGAGAAAAAGGTGGATATAAGTTTCTAGTATCATAGCTAAAATTGTGATATAATGTATCCGTCAATTCTGTAAAAGGAGAATACTATATGGAAGAGATTATTCTAGATGCATACGGGAAAATAAACCTGGCATTGGATGTGCTGTATAAGAGGAATGACGGATACCATGAAATAGACAGTGTAATGCAGCAAATAGACCTTAAGGATACTTTAATTCTGAAAAAAAGAGACAATGGAATAAGCATTGAAAGCAATGAGAAGTCCATTCCTTTGGATGAAAGGAATCTGGCATATAAGGCCTGGCGGAAGTTAACAGATAAGGCTAAGATCAATAAGGGCGTGGATATAACAATTATAAAGAGAATACCGGTAGCTGCTGGATTGGCTGGAGGTAGCACCGATGCAGCAGCTGTTCTTAAAGGGCTAAATATACTGTGGGGTTTGAATCTATCCCAGGAAGAACTGATGGAAATAGGTAGGGAAATTGGTGCAGATGTGCCCTTCTGCATATTTGGAGGAACAGCCCGTGCTAAGGGAATAGGTGAAAGGTTAGAGCGCATTAAAGGATTTTCAAACAAGCTGATACTGTTGGTTAACATTGGAGTGGAAGTTCCCACTGAATATGTGTATAAAAGCCTGGGTTTAAACAATAAAAATATGGCTGTAAATGTGGAGGAACTGGTAAAATACATTGAAAGGGATAATCTAAGGAAGGTAGCAGAAAATATGGGCAATGTACTGGAAAGTGTAGTTATCAGGGATTATCCCATTATAGATGAAATAAAAAAGGAAATGGTTGAATCAGGAGCCTTAGGGGCTTTGATGAGCGGTAGTGGTCCTACTGTGTTCGGAATATTTGATGATGAAAGTAAATTATATAGCTGCAAGGAAAAGATGGAAGCAAAATATAAAAAGGTTATAGTTACTAAAACTATATAACATGTATAATAAACCCACTTTCTGCT
>DUMS01000051.1 GCA_012839745.1 Tissierellia bacterium | reverse complement strand
TGTTCAATACCAGTGTTATTGCTGCTGTCAATGTTGTCTTACCATGGTCTACGTGGCCTATTGTTCCTATATTTACGTGAGGCTTAGTTCTTTCAAATTTAGCTTTTGCCATCTTCTATTCCTCCTTAATAGTAAATTATTAGTTCCCTTTAGAAAACTCTCCCGGGTGTTTCTTATAAGTATGGAGCCCATGACCGGACTCGAACCGGTGACCTCTTGCTTACCATGCAAGTGCTCTACCTCCTGAGCTACATGGGCATCAAAACCACTAAAAATTATTTTACTACCTAGCAGTATCATTGTCAATAGTCAATTTAAGATTCCTTTAGTTCCAGATATCTTTCCAGCTTACGCTTTACCCTCTGAAGGGCATTATCTATGCTCTTTACATGTCTGCGTAACTCCTTGGCAATTTCCTGGTATGATTTGCCATCCAGGTAAGCCATCAACACTTCCCACTCCAAATCGCTTAACAGCTCAACAATCTTGCTTTCCATTGAACACAGCTCTTCACTGCTTATTATTAACTCCTCCGGATCTGTAATTTTTATTTCAGACACCACATCCAGAAGAGTCCTGTCCGATTCTTCATCATATATAGGCTTGTTCAATGAAATATATGAGTTCAATGGAATATGCTTTTGCCTTGTGGCAGTTTTTATTGCCGTTATTATCTGCCTGGTTATGCAGAGTTCTGCGAAGGCTTTAAAGGAAGTAAGCTTGTCCCTGTCGTAGTCACGGGTAGCTTTGTAAAGCCCTATCATTCCTTCCTGAATAATGTCCTCCTTGTCGGCACCTATTAGAAAATATGCCCTTGCCTTTACCTTGACGAAGTTTTTGTATTTTGATATCAGATACTCCATTGCATAGGGATTGCCTGTTTTGGCTTCTTCTACAATGTCTTCATCTTCCATGCCATCATAAATGCTTGCACCAGCTTGATTATATGACCCTATTGCCACCAAACATCCCTCCAAAGTATGTTTGAAATACCCCACAATTAACTAAATTATAATTAAATAATGTACAATAGTCAAGTTTATAAGTTGTTTTTTCTCCACTTATTGAGCCTTTTTAATGTCTCTTCATCAAGTCTTCCTATGAGAAGCTCGTTTTTCATCTTTTCTGTAGTCTTTTTCAGCTTCATAATCCTTTTATGACCCTTTATCTCTGCCTCCAGCTCCCTGGCTGAAATTCTTGTTCCCCCGCGGCCTAATACTATCTGCTGTTCCATCCAGTCTGAAGTGGCAACTCTGACAGACTTAACTCGTCCAATTTCATCCAATACCTTTTCTATGTATTGGTCTGCAGTTTCGTTTTCTTTGGTAAATACCACATCAACCCCCTTTATATTTTCACTTTTCCCACTGTTGGATTTCACCATGTGGGCATCAAAAACTATAATAACTTTTATACCTGTATAATGCTGATATTCTACCATTATGTCTATCAGTTCTTCCCTAGCTACCTCCAAGCTTAAATTACTTAATTCTCTTAAATTTTCCCATGAGTTTATAATATTATAGCCATCCACAAACAGATATTCGTTGTACTTATCTTTTCTTTTCATGTTTTTGCCTTACCACTTCATACATTAATATTGAGGCAGCATTGGAAGCATTTAGGGAAGAAATCTTTCCTGCCATGGGTATTTTTATTAAAAAATCACATTTTCCCTTTACAAGCCTGGATATTCCCTTGCCTTCACTCCCTATAACAAGAGCCAATGCTCCCGTTAAGTCAACATTGAAATAATAATCCTTTCCGCCCATGTCAGCTCCATATATCCAAAGTCCTTCTTCCTTCAGCATGTCAATGGTATCAGATATGTTATTCACCTTTGCAATCAGCATGTGCTCAACAGCTCCTGCTGAACTCTTATATACAGTTTCTGTAACATGGGCAGACCTTCTCTTTGGAATTATTATGCCGTGAACTCCACTGCACTCTGCAGTTCTTATTATTGATCCCAGATTATGCGGGTCTTCAATTCCATCCAGTATCAGCAGAAATGGAGGTTCATCCAGTTCTTTGGCCTTTTTCAAAATATCGTCTACCGAATAGTACACATATGGTGCTACCAGCGCAGCTACCCCCTGATGGCTGCTCCCTTGTGATATCTGGTCCAGCTTCTTCTTATCCACATATTGTACTATTATGTTCTTATCCCTGGCCATTCCTATTATCTTGTTGATAGAACCCTTTAGTTCTCCTTTTACAACATATATTTTTTCTATTTCCTTGTCTGATTTCAACATTTCCAATACAGGATTTCTTCCTACCACATACATTTCCTTCATATCTATTCCTCACTTTTACTAGCTTTTATAGGTTTCTAAACTTCTCCCTTACTTCAGATATTCTACCGCAAGCCATACTCCCCTCCGAACAGGGTCCGGATATGCAACTTGGCCCAGCCTTCTTAAACAGCGTAGGGTACACGCTTTTAACCAGCCTCAGCATCTCTGTAGCTAATGCTCTGATTTCCCATTGGGCCCTGTTGCAGCATCTTATTTTAAAGAAATTTAGGAGGGCTCTTGCATTCATTGTAACCACTATCTTTGTTTCACACGCATTTGGAAATACGTACCTTGCATCTTCTATGGCTTCCTTTTCAGCCCTCTTCTTTGCTTCCTTCTCCGGAAGCCCTTCTTCAATCATCCTGGCATAATGATTATTAAACAGTATTTCAGTTAACCTGTTATAGTATTCCTGGTCCTTTTCCATAGCCTCTATAAACAGCTTCTTTGCTTCTTCATCATTTTCAATGGAAGGAGGTATTACATATTCAAATTGATCCAGTTTCACATATCGCTGAGACTGCTGTGAATAGCTTGCAATTCTATGCCTTACAAGCTGATGGGTCAATGCTCTGGATACTCCTTCTATGCCAAAGGTAAAGCTGATATGCTCTATTGGAGACTCATGGCCTAAGCTCATTAGCAAATCTAAAAACCTGTTAGTATTTTCTTCATTTAAATTGTCTTCAATGTCGTTTATTCCCACAGATGAGTAGCAAAGCTTGGCAGCTGCAGCCACCAGCTTTTCACCATCTGGTGTATACCTGAGTAGTTCTACCTTCATAATTTCCCCCTTATATGCTAATCATATTCTCTTCCACTTAACTCCACTTGGAGTATCCTCCAGTATAATTCCTCTTTCCTTTAGTTCATCTCTAATCCTGTCTGCCAGCTGATAGTTCTTTTCCTTTCTTGCAATATTTCTCCTTTCAATCAGCTCCAGTATCTCATCTTCCAGAATCTGATCCTTCTTGGACAGTATTCCCAATATTTTTGAAAGCTTCATTAATATATTATAGGTATATTGTATCACAGCTTTTGCAGTTTTTTCATTAAAATTGGAATTGGAATATTTAACAATATCAAATAAGCTGGCTATGGCATCTGCTGTATTTAAATCATCCTCCATGCTTTCAATGAAGCTGTTTTCATACTGGCTTATTTGATTCATCATTTCCTTTTCCTTATCATCTGGTTCCCTATCCTCTGCCTTTGACAATAGATATTCCAGGTTGTTCTTTCCATTGTATAGCCTTTCAAGAGCTTTTTTAGACTGCTCCATAAGGTCTCTGGAGAAATTAACAGGATTTCTGTAGTGAGCTGACAGTATAAAGAACCTTAATACTTCCAGATCATATTCTTCACTTATTTCCCTTACTGTAAAGAAATTCTTCTCTGATTTGGACATCTTCTTGTTCTCTACATTAATCATTGCATTGTGCAGCCAATAGTTTGCAAAGGGCTTTTCTGTCAGTGTTTCAGACTGGGCTATTTCGTTTTCATGGTGCGGAAACTGCAAATCCTCTCCGCCGGCATGGATATCTATAGTATCTCCCAGTAGTTCCTTTGCCATTACTGAACATTCAATATGCCAGCCAGGCCTTCCCTTGCCCCAGGGGCTATCCCATGAAGGTTCACCTTCCTTTTCCTTCTTCCAGAGAGCAAAATCCATAGGGTTCTTCTTTTCTTCATTTACTTCTATTCTGGCTCCGCTTTTTAATTCCTCTATATTCTTTCTGGACAGCTTTCCATAGTCCTGAGCCTTGGTGATGTCAAAGTAAACATTTCCATCAACATTATAGGCTGCTCCCTTTTTAATCAGACCATCTACAAATTTAATTATCATGTTAATATATTCTGTAGCTCTGGGATGAATGGTATTCTCTTCATATAGAGATAATCCTTCGGCATCTTTTATAAACTCATTTATATATTTATCCGCTAAATCCTTTACTGTTGTCCCTTCCTCCCTGGCTTTGTTTATCAGCTTATCATCAATATCAGTGAAGTTTACTACATATTTTACATCATATCCCTTATATATAAAATATCTCCTTAAAGTATCAAATACTACCAGGGGTCTTGCATTGCCTACATGGATGTAGTTATATACTGTTGGGCCACAAACGTACATGGTTACCAGTCCATCCTTTATAGGCTTAAACTCTTCCTTTTTTCTTGTCAGAGTATTATACAGCTTCATAATAAAACCTCCTATTCTTTCCAGTTTTAGAATTCAGAAAGATTTGCACACTTCACAAATCTTAGATTAAAACTCGTTCTTTAAGTCAAATAAGACAGATTTGGATTCATATTGGTAAAGAAAAGGTTCGACTATGGAGAATTTGTTTGAAATATCCGGCGAAGTAAAACCATAAGGCTATTATTTACCAATATGAGCTAGTTTTCTTGCTGCCAGGCATATTAAGCAAATATAAGAGCCAACTTTATAAGACAAAAGAACCGTCCCCTTGTCTTATTGTCTTATTGTCTTATAAAAAATCCGCCTCTATATATTTAGAGACGGCTAGCCCGCGGTTCCACTCTATTTGGAATAATCCCAGCTTTATTACGTATAACGCCGTAACCCGTATTGCCTTACTTAATGTTCAAGCAATAAGTTCAAAGGTGCACTTCAACCATAACCTAATCTTAAAGTTCCTCTCAGCCTATAGGAACTCCTCTCTGTAAGCAGGCTATAGTCTACTCTCCTTATCCTCACTTTTAAAGTATTTGATTAAATTTACATTATGTTAAAGTTAGCCTTACTTTAAGTGATTATTTTCTATATATTTTATTCTCTTCAAAACATTTTGTTTACCCAATAAGTATATTATACTTACCAGTTCCGGCCCATGAATCTTTCCGCTTAAGGCAACTCTAACGGGCATAAACAGCTTTTTGCCCTTCACTCCGGTTGATTTCTGTATTTTCTTCATTATGGTCTTTGACAGCTCCTCAGTGATTTCCTGAGCATTTTCCACTTCTTCTTTTAATGCATTTAAGACTGTTGGTGTTTCTTCCCATTTCAACACTTCAAGAGCCTCTTCGTCTTCCACTTCCACCTTATCATTAAAGAATATATCAACCTTGTCAACTATTTCAGATACATTTGAAAGGCCTTCTCTTACAGTTGCAACTAATATTTTCAGCCATTCATACCTTTCATTTATGAATTCATCGTCTATGAATCCTGCTTCCTTTAAGAATGGAATAGCTATATCCGTAAGCTTATCTAAATCATAGCCTCTTATATAATGTCCATTTACCCAATTCAGCTTATCTATATCAAAAATTCCTCCAGTTTTTGATACTCTTTCAAAGGAAAACTCTTCAATTAGCTCTTCCATGGAAAGTATCTCCCTGTTGTCCTCAGGAGTCCATCCTACCAATGCCAGATAGTTTACCAGCCCTTCAGGAAGATACCCTTTTTTCCTGAAATCCTCTACAGATACATCTCCATGGCGTTTGCTCAGCTTCTTTCTTTCTTTGTTTAACACCGTAGGAAGATGTACATAGGTTGGCTTTTCCCATCCAAAGGCTTCATACAGATACACATGCTTTGGTGTGGATGGCAGCCATTCTTCTCCCCTTACTATATGGGTTATTCCCATTAAATGGTCATCTACCACAACTGCCAGGTGATATGTTGGGAATCCATCTGATTTTAGCAATACCTGGTCGTCTAAATCTTCAGTATTTATTATTATATCTCCTCTCACAAGGTCTTTAAACTTTATGTCCCTGTTTGGAGGCAATTTAAGCCTGACTACATATTCCTCTCCATTGGCTATTTTTTCTCTTGCTTCCTCCAGGCTTAAGCTTCTACATAGTCCATCATATCTGGGTATAAGTCCCTTTATTTTCTGCTCTTCTCTTACCTTATCCAATCTTTCCTTGGTACAGAAACAATAATATGCATATCCCTTTTCAATTAACTCATCTACATATTTCTTGTATATATCCAGCCTTTCCGATTGAATATATGGTCCATATTCTCCTCTTTGAACAATCTTCCCCTCTTCTACAAATACTCCTTCATCGTATTTTATGCCAGCCCAGTTTAGAGAATTTATCAGATTTTCAATAGCTCCTTCCACATATCTTGTTCTATCAGTGTCTTCTATTCTCAGTATGAACTTGCCGTTATTGTGCTTTGCAAACAGATAGTTGTACAATGCTGTTCTAAGGCCACCAATATGTAAGTACCCTGTAGGACTTGGTGCAAATCTTACTCTAACTCCTTCCAACTATACTTCCTCCCTTCACCACTAATCACTACTATATTATATCTGAACATTTTATCCCTGTAAACGCTATAAATCAACCAAATATCCTTCTCAAAAAGTTTACTATGGCATCTATGATTCTCTGAAGCAATGACCTTACTTCAATGTTCCGGTTTATGATCTCATCAATTTTTCCCTGAATATCCTTAAGCTGTTCTTTTATTTCATCTATGTCCAAATCAAGCTTGGATATTTTCTGCATGAGGGAAATTATCTCATCAATCTGCTCCCTGGTTAGCTCTATTGACAGGTCCTTTGCTGTTTCTTCTATTACCTTTCTTATGGTATTTTTATCCTTGATATTGTTATTGATTGTATATATCTTCACATTTCTAATAAGCTCCTGAGCCTTATCCTTCCCTATTATCTCTCCCAGCTTTGCAGTTTTGGCTATTTCTTCACTGGCTGTCCTTCTTTCCTCTTCTGAAATATTCTCTCCCGTTGCATCTTCAAAGGCCTTTAGAATGCCCGTAAGGGCTGCTGTCCCTGAAGCTTTCCTGGGGCTTGCAACTATAATCCTTGCATCCTCAACTCCTGCAGTAATAAGGGCATTTCTATACATATCCTCTGTCACATAGAATATATTATAGGTTTCAACTGAAAGCCCTTCTCCCTCTGGAAGCTTTTCCACATATACTGAAGAAATGGCATTGTATCCTATAAGGCTTTCATCTAGAAAATCTCCAAAATACTCCCATTCCTCTTCATTAGTTACTTCTATGATTCTAACATCTCCCTGCACATTAAACAAATCCAGCATTTGCTGCCTTTCTTCCTCCGTTAAGTCATGGCCTAGAGTAACAACCTTGTCATACTCCTGGGCAAATGCAGCTGATGAGAAAATAAGCAGTAAAATTATCACTAAAGATAATATTTTCTTCATACCATACCTCCTAAGTAAATAGGTATTAATATATTACCCTATTAATCTGATTATTACAAGTATAAGGACATAATATTCCAATGATTAATTAGATAGTATATTGAATTATTATGCCATTTTAGCATGAAGTAGTCATTTATATATGAAATAAGGCTGTGAAATTCACAGCCTTATAGTTTTAACCCTTCCTTTTTAAATTCCTCTTTTACTTTTTCCAGCACCTTATCTGCTGATATTTCTATTTTTTCATTGTCTTTTCTCAGTGAATATTCAACTATGTTTTCTCCAGCTTTCTTCCCTACTGTTATCCTTATTGGAATGCCTATTAAATCCCTGTCATTGAACTTGACTCCAGCTCTTTCATTTCTATCATCCAGCATAACCTCTATGCCCTCATTTATAAGCTCACTGTACAGTTTCTCTCCTAATTGGCTCTGTTCTTCATTATTGGAATTAACAACTGTAATTATTACGTGATATGGAGCAACTACCAGAGGCCATATGATTCCATTTTCGTCATGATACTGCTCAACTATTGCTGCAACTGTTCTGGAGACTCCAATGCCATAGGAACCCATTATAAATGGCTTCTCCTTTCCATCCTCATCTAGGAATTTTGCATTTAAGGATGAGCTGTATTTTGTGCCAAGCTGGAATATGTTGCCTACTTCTATTCCTCTATCCATTTTAAGTGGAGCTCCACATTTAGGACAAATATCTCCTTCCTCAACCAATAGCAGGTCTTCGGCTATTTCTCCCTTGAAATCTCTTCCGTAATTGGCATTCTTAATGTGATAATCTGTTTCATTGCCTCCTACTATTATATTCTTCATCCTCGTAATTCTTGAATCTACTATTAGCCTTACCCCATCCTTTAAACCTATAGGTCCTGTAAATCCTTTCTTTGCATTTGTTATTTCTTCTATTATATTTTCATCTGCCATAACCAGCTCATGCTCAGGAATTCCCAGATAGTTTATCAGCTTGGTTTCATTTAATTCCCTATCTCCAGGAATTATTACAACAACTGGATCTCCCTTTGCAATATAGACTAATGCCTTTCCAAACCTATTCTTTTCTATATTGAAAAACTCCTGCAGCTCATCTATGGTAGTTACATTTGGAGTATGAACCCTTTCCAATTCCCTTTCAGCCTCATCTGATTCTATATTGTATACAACCTTAGCCTTTTCATTTGTTGCTGCATAGTCACAGGCTTCACAGTAGGCAATTACTCCTTCTCCAGTTTCTGCCATAGCTATAAACTCATGTGAGCTGCTACCTCCCATGGCGCCTGAATCTCCTTCTACTACTCTAAACTTCAGCTTCAATCTTGTAAAAACCCTGTCGTAGGCTTCCCACATCTTTCTGTAGGATTCCCTCATTCCTTCCTCGTCCTTATCAAAGCTGTAGGCATCCTTCATTATAAACTCTCTGGCTCTTATAACTCCAAACCTGGGTCTTTTCTCATCCCTGTATTTTGTCTGTATCTGGTACAGATTTAATGGCAGCTGCTTGTAAGATTTTACCTCATCCTTAATAAGGCTGGTAAAGTATTCTTCATGGGTTGGTCCAAGGCAGAATTCCCTATCATTTCTGTCCTTAAGCCTAAACATCTCTGGTCCAAAGGTGCTCCATCTTCCGGATTCCTCCCACAGTTCCTTTGGCTGAATTGCTGACATGAGCAGCTCCTGTGCTCCTTGTCTATCCATTTCTTCTCTTACGATATTTTCTATCTTCCTTATAACCCTATATCCAAGTGGCAGATAGGAATACACCCCTGATACCAGCTTTCGCATCATGCCTGCCCTAAGCAGCAGCTGATGACTTGGTATTTCTGCCTCTGCTGGAACTTCTCTCAATGTTGGCATATACATATTTGACATTCTCATATTTATTCCTCCCTTATTTTCAATTTTAATTGACAGTTCACCTTTTGTTCAGGATGATAATTTCTCTAATGGACAGTTTTCAATTGAATTGTTTTTTCTTAGTTCATATTGGCAAACAACGGCTCTCCGATTCCGAATTTGTGAAATATCTCGGCTAATATGAACTCATTCCTTGTTTATATGCTTTGACCTAAATAAGACAAGAGAACCGTCCCTCTGTCTTATATCAACTAAAAAAGCCTTTCATCTCCAAAAATAGAGACGAAAGGCGTACTTCCGCGGTACCACTCTAATAGACCCTTTAAGGTCCACTCGAAACATTAACGCAGTTAGCGTTTAAGCCTACTTATTTCAGCTTAAAAGCTCAAGGACGGGTTCAGTATTAAGAAGGCCGGAAATCTCCCACCAATTGATTTCCTCTCTGGGGCCATTAATACTTACTATTTCCTGTCATAGCCAAGTATTTAATTAAAATTATAATACTAAAATCAGAATCACGTGTCAACTGTTTTTTATTCAACAGGCACCAATATACAAACGCTATAGGATCCTATTCCTTCCTCTCTTCCTTCAAATCCTAATCTTTCAGTAGTTGTAGCCTTTATGCCAATATTTGATACATCAGTATTTAAAACCCTGGCAATGTTTTTCCTCATGTCTTCTATGTAGGGAGCCATTTTAGGCCTTTGAGCAACAATTATTGAGTCTATATTCCCTACCCTATATTTTGCTTCTTTCATAATATTATATACTCTCTCAAGCAAAATGAGACTTGAAATATCCTTATACTGTTCATCAGTATCGGGGAAATGCTTCCCTATGTCGCCTTTTCCCAAAGCTCCCAATATGCTGTCCATAATTGCATGCACCAGTACATCAGCATCAGAATGCCCTAATAGTCCTCTCTCAAATGGAATATCTACTCCGCCAATTATGAGCTTCCTTCCTTCCACAAGTGCATGAACATCGTATCCTATACCTATTCTCACATTTATCACCTTATCTCACTTGAAAGGCAATTTCCTTTCTTCTATATATTTCTGATTTATCCTTCAAGAGGGATTCTGCAATTACTATATCTTCCGGAGTTGTTATCTTCATATTCTCATAGCTTCCCATTACAATCTTTACATCTATTCCTAATCTTTCAACCAACATGCTGTCATCAGTTCCTAAAAAACCATCTTCTATAGCCTTTCTGTAGGCCTCCATAAGTATATCCTTCCTAAAACACTGTGGAGTTTGTGCCTGCCACAGCAAATTCCTCTCAGGAGTTGTATTTATATTATTATTTTCATCTACTACCTTGATGGTATCCTTAACAGGTACAGCAATTATACATGCACCATAGTTATAGGCACCTTCAATGCTATCTACAATGCTTTTGATACTTACAAAAGGCCTTGCACCATCATGGGATAGTACTATCCCAGACTTTTCATTCAGAGCTAGTATTCCATTATATACTGAATCCTGTCTTTCCTTACCACCTCTTACTATTTTAGATACTTTTTTAAACTTATACTTTCTTATAATCTCTTTTTTGCAGTAATTTATTTCATCCTCTTTTGCAACTACTATTATTTCATCAACATATTTGCACCTTTCAAATTTCTCAATAGTATGAGCCAACATAGGCTTATCATTTAAAAAAATAAACTGTTTATTTATTTTGCTTTTCATCCTATTGCTCATTCCAGCTGCTGCTATAATAACTGATACAAACTGGTCTCTATACATGCAGTTCACCTCTTCAATATTATAGCATAGATGTATATGATTTCAATCAAAAGATGTTTATTAGCCATAAAAATAAGGCCTATACGGCCTTATATTGCTTTATCTACCAGAGTTTTCGGTTTGGCAAATATCATTCTTCCTGCTGAAGTCTGCAGTACGCTGGTAACTAAAACATCTATGGTTTCTCCTATATGCTTCTTGCCGCTTTCCACTACAATCATTGTACCATCATCCAAATAAGCTAGACCCTGTCCGGATTCCTTGCCATCCTTAATTACCTGAACTATCATTTCCTCTCCAGGCAGTACAATAGGTTTCACAGCATTAGCCAGCTCATTTATATTCAATACCTTTATGTTCTGCACTTCAGCAACCTTATTTAGATTATAGTCATTAGTTATTATCTTCCCATTTAAGGATTGTGTAAGCTTTAATAGCTTAGAGTCAACTTCTTTTACATCATCAAATTTTCCATCGTGTATTATTACTTCTATATCCAATTCCTTCTGAATCTTATTCAATATATCAAGTCCACGCCTTCCTCTATTCCTTTTGAGGGTATCTGAGGAATCAGCAATATGCTGCAGTTCTTCCAAAACAAACTCCGGAATTACCAGTGGTCCCTCTATAAACCCTGTCTTGCATATATCTGCTATTCTTCCATCTATAATTACGCTTGTATCAAGAACTTTAGGACAAGAGGTATATTCAGCATTGTCTTTATCCTTGCCTGGATTTTTTCTTATAAAACCAACTAAATTAGAAATATCATCTTTCTTCTTAACTGGTATCTTAACTCCCAAATATCCAAAAGCTGCATACAAAATTATTGATATTGCAACCCCCAGATAGGGAATTTCAAGCTTATAGAAGGGCTGACTCAGCAAATAGGCAATTACTAAACCAACTATTAATCCAATAGAAGCAACAACAATCTCATTAGCTGGAATGTCCTGTAACTCACCTTCAATGAATTTGGCAATTTTCTTACCTCTATTTATTATCCTTGGAGACAACAAGAAAAATATAATTCCAAAAATCAAGCTAATACCTACATAAAAAAATAAATTCAACCAACCTCTATCTGGTAAGCTTATTATATTCAACGCCATAAAACCTGAAACAGCACCATATCCAATCAGTAATCCTATTAATACTATAATTCCTCGTGTTATTTTGTCTATCATTTGTTCACCTCCCATATATATTTATTACCATTTAAATAAAATATATAACAAAAAATAAAACAATTTTCAATATGCACATTTTACAGTTTCATCTATAAGCTTTTCAGTTTCCTCTTCACTTGAGTTAATAGCCAGCACAATTTCGCTAATCAACATCTGCTTTGCACTGTTTAACATCTTTCTCTCCCCTGTGGAAAGAGTCTTTTCAGCATCCCTTAACATAAGATTTCTCACTACTGCTGCAATTTCATATATATCTCCAGACTTTATCTTTTCCATATTTGCTCTATAGCGCCTGTTCCAGTTTTGAGGCATTACTGTACTGCCTCCTTTTAATATGTCTATTACCTTTTCCACTTCTTCATCCTTTATGACTTCTCTGATTCCAATTTCCTCTATATTATCAACAGGTATCATTACCTTCATGTCACCTATTGGCATTCTCACAATATAGTATTTTCTCTTCTCTCCTAATATTTCCCTTTCTTCTATTCCTTCTATTATGCCAGCACCATGCATAGGATAAACAATCTTATCTCCAATGTTAAACATATTACAACCTCCTATTTTAGCTTCTCTTAATTATTATACAATAATAAATAAAGGTTGTAAAGCTAATATTATACTACACAGTATATTCTGTGTCAACTATTTATTTATTTGATATTAAAAAAATATATTTTCAGAAACATTTGACAACAACTTGTCCCAGTCAGTATAATAAAACCATAATCAATACTATTTCAATTGACAGGGGTGACAATATGGACATAAATTCAAATACAGTTAACATTCAGCAAAACATTACCTTAAGCGATTTCCAAAACCTTGTAGATGACGTACTTATCAGGCATAAAAGCGTTTTAGACATAACTACAAAGCTTGATGAGTATACAACCAGAATAAACAGAGCGGTAGTAAAGTCAGTTACCTCCTGTGGTTGCATAGAAATTCATGCAACAAAGCAGGATTACAATAAAGAATCATTGCAGGAAATGAAAAAAAGCATGAGCAATCATATAAAAGGGGAGCTATGCCCTAATTGCAAGGAAATAATTATACAGGAAATAGGTGCCTATCTGTTCTATTTGTCTGCTCTTTGCAATGCTTTAGATATAAATCTGGCCGACTCCTTTATAAATGAGTACAAAAACATGAAAGCCCTTGGAATATTTAGTTTGAAATAACAGTAAAACTAAATGACAAGGCTAAGATATTAATGTCTTAGCCTTGCTTTTCTATTCAATTCATATGGAACACATGATTAATAACTTCCTCCAGAGTTCTCAGCCCCACTACTTCCAAATTGGTTAAATTCAGCTTCTGATTTAGTCCATCTTTAGATATATATGCCTTTTTGTATCCCATCCTGTCCAGTTCTCTAATTCTTGATTCCAATGAAGGTACTTTTTTAAGCTCCCCTGTCAAACCTACATCTGCTATGAATACCACATCATTAGGAATTCCCTTTTCCAAAACAGATGAAACTATACTCATCAATATGGCTAAATTGGCTGCCTGTTCCCTTAATTTCAAGCCGCCTGTTACCTTTATGACTACATTCTTATCATAGAGATTTATGCCACCCCTTTGCTCCAATATGGATATCAATGTATTAAGCTGGTCTTTCCTTAAGCATTCGCCAATTCTCGAAGGATAAGGAGCAAAGGACTTGGACACAAGGCTTTCAATTTCCACAGTTATATGCCTTGAACCTTCCTTGATTACAGTTAAGACACTGCCTGGAACATATAGACCATCTTCCCTTTTGGTTATGAAGAATTCAGAAGGGTTATCTATTTGCACCATGCCTTCCTCTTCCATGGAGAACAGCCCTATTTCACCAGTTCTGCCAAACCTGTTCTTGGTAGCCATAAGAGTCCTGATAGGTTCATCACTTTCACCTTCTAGATAAACCACTGTATCCACCAGGTGCTCCAGTGTTCTTAAGCCTGCCATTTCATCTGCTTTTGTCATGTGTCCTACCATGATTATGGCTCTTGGCCTTTTCTTATTCTTTGCAATTTCAACTAGCGCATTGGCACATTCAATGGTTTGAATGGGAGAGCCAGCCCTTGAGCTAAACTCCTCCAATACAAAGGTCTGTATGCTGTCTACTACCACCAAATCTGCATCTACATCCTCAATGGATTTCAATACGCTGTTCATGCTGATATCTGACAGTATCCAGATGTTCTCCGGAATTTCATCCAATATCCTGTTTGCCCTGGCTCTAATCTGGGTTTCGCTTTCCTCCCCGGAAGCGTAAAGCACCCTATACCCTTTTTTTGCAACATCGCTTGATATTTCCAGCAATAAAGTGGACTTTCCAGCTCCGGGCCTTGCTGTCAATATAGTTACAGAGTCCTTTACAATTCCACCGCCTAAAACCCTATTGAACTCCTCCATACTTGTTACTATTCTTTGGCTGTCGTCTACCTTTACCTCTGAAAGCCTTACAGGATTTAACTTATTATCTCTATTTATAGCCATATTATCCTTTTTCTTTTCAACTACTGTTTCCTCTATGCTATTCCAAGCTCCACACTGCTGACAATATCCGGACCATTTAATAGTCTCATATCCGCATTGGGAGCACTTATATACGGTTTTCTTCTTCATCTTACCACCTTATATTTTATTCTCGCCTAATATTATATCATAAAAATAGGTCATAGCATTAACTATGACCTAAACCAGAGACCCCTTTTCAAATACAAGCTTGCCATCCTTAAAGTCTATTATTATCTCATCATCCTTTGATATATTTCCCTTTAATATCTCCTCTGCCAGTTGGTCTTCAATCATCTTTGTAATTGTTCTTTCAAGTGGTCTGGCTCCGTATACCGGGTCAAAGCCCTTCTTGCTTATTTCATTTATGGTGTTTTCAGTAACCTTGATTTTTACATCCAGCTTAGCCATTCTTTCCTCAAGCTCCCTAACCATTATGCCAACAATTTTCTTCACATCCTCTTCCTTCAGGGAGTGGAATACTATTACCTCATCAATTCTATTCAGAAATTCAGGTCTAAAGGTTCTCTTTAACTCATCCATAATGGTTTCCTTCATCTTTTCATATTCTTCCTTTTGAACCTCTCCACCAGATGCAAATCCAAGTACATTCTGCTTTCTTATAGTTGTTGCACCTACGTTTGATGACATTATTATAATGGTATTCTTGAAGTCTACAGTCCTTCCCTTAGAATCAGTAAGCCTTCCATCATCCAGTATCTGCAACAGAATGTTGAATACATCAGGATGAGCCTTTTCTATTTCATCAAACAGCACTACTGAATAGGGCTTCCTTCTAACGGCTTCTGTCAGCTGGCCTCCTTCATCATATCCAACATATCCTGGTGGAGAACCTATAAGTCTTGAAACTGAATGCTTCTCCATATATTCGCTCATGTCAATTCTAATCATTAAATCAGAATCTCCAAATAATGTTTCAGCCAGGGATTTTGCAAGGTATGTCTTTCCTACACCTGTTGGTCCAACAAATATAAAGGTTCCAACAGGCTTCTTGGGGTCTTTCAGCCCTACTCTGGCTCTTCTTATTGCATTGGCTACAGCGCTTACCGCATGATCCTGCCCTACTACCTTCTTATGAAGCTCTTCCTCAAGATGTAAAAGCTTCTGGCTTTCTTCAGTAGTCATCTTGCTTACCGGTATTCCAGTCCAGTTGGATACAACCTTTGCTATTTCGTCATACCCTAATACCATACTGGAGCTGATCTTTTCTGTTCTCCATCTGTTTTTCTCCCTTTCAAGCTGCTCTCTTATTCTCTTTTCCTCATCCCTTATTTGAGCTGCTTTTTCATAATTCTGAGTATTTATGGCTTCTTCCTTCTCGTGGGCCAGCTCTTCCAATTTCTCCTCCAGATCCTTTAGTCCTTCAGGTGTAACAAATGAATTTATTTTTACCATGGAAGCTGCTTCATCCAGCAAATCTATTGCTTTGTCAGGCAAATATCTGTCTGTTATATATCTGTTGGACAGCTCTGCTGCTGCCTTTAAAGCTTCATCAGATATCTTGACTCCGTGATGGGCTTCATATCTATCCCTTAATCCTTCCAGAATCTTAATTGTATCTTCTACAGTTGGTTCGTCCACCATTATAGGCTGAAATCTTCTTTCCAGGGCAGCGTCCTTTTCAATGTACTTTCTGTATTCGTCTATTGTAGTTGCACCTATTACTTGAATCTCTCCTCTTGCCAGCATTGGTTTCAGTATATTGGAGGCATCTATTGCTCCTTCTGCTGCTCCAGCTCCAATTATTGTATGAAGCTCATCTATAAACAATATTATATTGCCATTTTCCTTTAATTCAGTCAGAGCTCCCTTTAACCTTTCCTCAAACTCTCCTCTATATTTAGACCCTGCCAGCATACCGGGCAAGTCTAAAGTCACTACCCTTTTGTTCTTTATAATTTCAGGAACTTCTCCATCCACAATCTTCTGTGCCAGTCCTTCTGCAATGGCAGTTTTACCAACTCCTGGCTCTCCAATCAGCACAGGATTGTTTTTGGTTCTCCTGCTCAATATCTGTATTACCCTTTCTATCTCCTTGGTTCTCCCTATTACAGGGTCTATCTTGCCATCTACTGCAAGCTTTGTAAGGTCTCTGCCATACCTATCCAAATATGGGGTATTTGTTTTGCTGGCCTTTGGATTATAAGCCTGTTTCAGCTGATTATCAGAAAGCATTCCCATTATGCTTTCTCTCAAGCTTGTAATATCTACACCCATCTTCCTGAGTATTACTATTGCAACTCCTTCATTTTCATCTAATAGGCCCAGTAGTATATGTTCTGTTCCTACATAATTATGCCCCATATTTCTTGCTTGAAGAAAGCTCAGTTCAAATATCCTCTTGGTTCTAGGTGTAAATCCCATAATATCAACGTCATAGCTGCCTTCTCCTACTGCCCTTATGACCTCTTCCCTTGCTCTCTCTAAAGTCACCCCTGCATTAGCCAGGGCTTTAGCTGCAATACCATCCCGCTCTGCAATTAATCCAAGTAATATATGTTCAGTACCTACATAGTTATGACGTAGCCTTTTTGCTTCTTCCTGAGCTAATAATATTGCCTTCTGAGCTCTTTCCGTAAATCTGCCAAACATTGCCATAATATCCCTCCTGACTATAATCTTTCCCTAATGTATTTTGCCCTTAATATATCCCTTTCATTATCATTCAACTCTCTATTGGCATATTTCTGTATTGACCCTGGTTGAATACCTATCATTATTTTCTCTATATCCTTAAATTTTACATCATTAATTATACCCATGGCAATTCCCATTCTCACATTGGATAAGTGCTGCATAGCTTCCTTGGAGGATATTTTCCTCGAGTACTTCAACAGTCCATAGGACCTGAATACCCTATCTTCAATTTCATATCTCCTCTTTGAAAGCAGGTTTTCTCTTACATCTCTTTCCTTGCTAATGGTCTGATATATTACCCCTTTCAGCCTTCTTATTATTTCCTCTTCTTCTTCTCCCAAGGTCATCTGATTTGATATCTGATATAAATCTCCAAAAGCCTTAGTTCCTTCTCCATATAATCCTCTTACGGTTAGCCCTATTTTTTGAAATCCATTAATCAATCCATTTACCTGACCTATAATCGACAGAGCTGGAATATGAACCATAGCAGATGCCCTGATGCCAGTTCCAACATTAGTAGGGCATGCTGTCAGGTATCCAAATTCATCATGATAAGCATAATCCAAATTGCTCTCAAGAAAGTTGTCTATTTCATTTATGGATTCCCAGGCTTTTTCAAAATTCAATCCTGGATATAATACCTGTATCCTTAAATGGTCTTCTTCATTTATCATAATAGTAGCACTTTCATTATCCTTAAGTAAAAAGCTGCTGTAATCAGGTCTGTTTATCAGCCCGGGGCTGATTAGATGCTCCTCTATATATGATACCCTTTCAACGGGAGTTAGGCTGTTTATCTTATAGAATTTATAATTCACTCCGCTTGGCAGCTTTTTCATGACATTTAATATTTCGTTTGTAAGTGCTTCAGCTTCCTGTATGCTCATTCTCTGAGGGAATTTATAATTTCTTAAGTTCCTCGCAACCCTTATTCTAGTGCTGACCACTACATCTTCATCAACAGCTGGTCCTTCCACCCATTTTACCATATACATCACCCCTTATTGCCCAATATCCTTTTCCAATTCCTTGATTTTATCTCTTACTTTTGCAGCTTCTTCAAATTCCTCTTTAGCAACCAGTTCATTCAGCTGTTCTTTTAGCTTCTGAATTCTTCTCTTTTTAGCTACCTGCGTATTGGCTCTTACAGGCACTTTTCCTACATGCTTATCATGGCCATGGATGCTTCTGAAAAGTGCCTTCAATTTAGGCTTGAATGTTTCATAACACTGTGCACATCCAAACTTGCCTGTCTGTCTAAACTGAACATAGTCCATTCCGCAGAAAGGACATTTATAGGTCTTCACTTCCTTATAAGGCACTTCTCCCTGCAAATTATCCATAAGTCCACTTAGAAGCTTATGAAAGGAAAAGGTGGAATCAAATTCAATCTCCTTATTATGCATTGCACATTCATCACAAAGATGCAATTCCTCAATATTTCCATTTATTATCTTGGTATAGTGAACTGTAGCCTGATTTTTGCCGCATATTTGACACAACATAATAATCCCTCCTCACCTGCACAAAACAAGAATCATATTCTTCAATACATCTGCCCTTAGTTTGTTCCTCTCAACAGTAACATGGCTTAGAGCAGTATCCTCTATTGCTGCTTTCATAATATACTCCTCTCGATTGGTAATCATATTCTGCTCTCTTAGTCCCTCTATTATGTGATATGCTTTACTCTTGGTAATGGTTTCTCCTATAACATTTCTAATAAGATGTTCTATATCCAAATCTTCTTTAGTGCTTACCTTCATTATCTTAATGTAACCACCGCCGCCTCTTCTGCTTTCAATGTAATATCCGTTATAAGGTGTAAATCTGGTTGTCAATACATAATTAATCTGGGAAGGAGCACATCCGAATCTTTCAGCCAATTCATTTCTTCCTATTTCTATTATCCCATCTTCAGCCTCTTTTAACATTTCTTTAATAAATCTTTCTATGATATTGCTTATCCTTGGCAAGATATCACTCCTTTGACTTTGACTTTCTTTGTTCTTTATTATATATTATAATGTATTAAAATTCAATAGTGTTCTCCTTTACTTTAGTTACCCCAATATTTAAATTATAATCAAAAAGAAAAAGGTTCGATGCATTTATCGAACCTTTAATCTCTGCTATTCAGCTTTTTTCGCTTCTTCAATAATCTTTTCTGCTATATTTGCTGGTACTTCTTCATATCTTAAGAATTCCATAGTGAAGCTTCCTCTAGCCTGAGTCATACTTCTCAAGTCAATTGCATATTCAAACAATTCTGCTTGTGGAGCTTCTGCAATTACCAGCTGGGTTCCGTCTCCCTGTGGTTCCATTCCTAATATTCTTCCTCTACGCTTGTTCATATCTCCCATAACATCGCCCATGTATTCTTCAGGTATCAATATTTCAACCCTCATTATAGGCTCTAATAATACTGGTTTTGCCTGTTCCATACCTTTTTTAAACGCTAAGGATGCAGCTATTTTAAATGCCATTTCGTTAGAATCCACTGGGTGGTATGAACCATCAAACAATGTAGCTTTAATATTTACTACAGGATATCCTGCAAGAACTCCATGTTCCAGAGATTCTCTCAATCCCTTTTCAACTGCTGGGAAGAAGTTCTTAGGTACTGCTCCTCCAAATACCTCTTCTGCAAATTCAAAATCCTTTTCGCTTGGTTCAAATCTAATATGAACATCTCCATATTGACCAGCTCCACCTGACTGCTTCTTATGCTTACCTTGCACGCTGGCTGTGCCCTTAATTGTCTCCCTGTATGCTACCTTTGGCTTAGTCAAGTTTACTTCTACTCCAAATTGATTCTTTAGCTTATCAATTATTACTGCTAATTGCATATTGCCCTGACCACCGATTAGCAACTGCTTTGTTTCAGCATTTCTTTCTACAACAAATGTTGGGTCTTCATCAGTTAACCTGCTAAGGGCTGCACTAATCTTTTCTTCATCACCTTTAGCTTTTGGCTCAACAGCAAGATATAATGTTGGCTTTGGATAATTGATTTTGTCGTATACTATTGTATTAAACTTGTCACATAGAGTATTTCCGGTTTGAGTATATTGAAGCTTAGAGGTAGCGCCAATATCTCCTGCTACTATTTCAGAAACCTCTATCTGATTCTTCCCTCTCAGAACGAACAATCCGCCAAGCTTTTCATTTTCATCTTTAGAAGAGTTGTATATTTCCTGGTCTTTAGTAATCTTGCCTGACAATACTTTAAATATAGACAGCTTGCCAACAAATGGGTCAACAATAGTTTTAAATACCAATGCTGAAAATGGTTCTTTAGCATCCAGCTTTCTTTCTACTTTTTCTTCATCCTTATATCCGACAACTGAACCAATTTCTGCTGGGTTTGGCATATAGTTCTTTATGAAGTTTAACAGAACATCCATGCCCATTGTCTTTTCTGCAGATCCAATGATTACAGGTATTAAATCCCTGTTTCTTATTGCTGCCTTAATTCCTTTTCTAATCTCTTCCTGTGTAAATGCTTCACCTTCAAAGTATTTTTCCATTAATTCCTCATCTGTTTCTGCTACTTTCTCCATCAATGAATCCTTGATGGATTCTATTTCGCTATGTAGCTCTGCTGGTATGTCTACTTTCTTTGAATTCTTTCCATTGTATTCATAGGCTACTTCTTCTATGACATCTACTATGCCTTTGAATCCAACCCCTTCTCCTATCGGTAATGTAAAAGGCACTACCTTGTTTCCAAACTGATTTGTTATTGCATCCAGTACTTTATTAAATTCAACATTCTCCTTATCCATCTTGTTCACATATATTGCTCTTGGGAGATTGTATTCTTCAGCATATTTCCATGATTTTTCCGTACCTACTTCTACACCTGCTGATGCATCTACCAGTATTAAAACGCTTTCTGACGCCCTTAAAGCGCCATATACTTCTCCGACAAAATCAAAATATCCAGGAGTGTCTACAAAATTAATTTTAATATTATCATACTCTATAGGAATTACAGAAGTTCCAATTGAAACCTTTCTGGCAATCTCCTCTTTATTGAAATCTGATACAGTATTACCGTCATCTACTCTTCCTTGCCTTGTAGTCACTCCTGTTGCAAACAGTATGGCTTCAGTTAATGTTGTCTTACCACAGCTACCATGACCGATTAGTGCTATGTTTCTAATTTGTTCAGTTTGATATGTTTTCATATACAACTTCCCCCTTAACCAGCTTTTTGTAATACTTTCAAGGATTTTTGAATTTTTGCAATCTTCTAAACCTATTTGTACCTATAAGTATCTTTTTAGATTATATCATGAAATAGCCATTTGTCATAGCATTTTTTATTATGAACTTAATTTACCATTTTAATTCCTATAATTTCCAAGGAAGAATAGATTATTTACTCAACTACTACTGCAGTTCCTGAGGCTGTAACCATAAGCATATTTCCGCCCTGACCCAATACTTCATAGTCAATTCTTACACCTATTACAGCATTTGCCCCGAGTCTTGATGCTCTCATTTCCATTTCCTTTATAGCATTTTCTCTGGCTTCTATTAGTTCTCCCTCATAGGATTTTGAACGTCCTCCAAAGAAATTGGATAATCCGGCTGCAAAATCCTTAATGAAATTAACCCCTGATACCACTTCTCCAAAAACAATTCCCTTGTATTCTTTTACTCTTTTCCCTTCTATACTATTGGTTGTTGTTGATATCATAATACCCCTCCTATCTTTTAGAATATTATATCATTATAATGTTTATATTTGGAATATTGAAAAAGTAATATTTTAAATAAAAACCCCAAATGGGGTTTTTATTTAACTTTTTCAATCCTAATGCCTGTCATATGTCCATTTATGTCCTGTTTTTCCAGGGTTTCATCCTTTATCTTCTCTATTGAAAGAGCCAGGGTTTCACTCTTGATATAGTCCTCAAACAGCCTTATTGCTTCATCTACCTCTTCATCTGAATCATAGTAAATATTTATATTATCCAGAACATCATAATCGTTGTTTTTCCTCATCTGCTGTACCTTGGATATAAATTCCCTTGCATATCCTTCATTTATTAAATCCTGTGTAAGCGTTGTATCCAGTATTATGAACAGATTGTTTTCCATGGCAACATCAAATCCTTCTTTTGAGGATATGGTTACCAGAACATAGTCCTTTAGTATATCCACATCTTCTCCATCCAGGTTCAATACAATCTTTCCTTCATTCTCCAGCTTCTCTACAGTTTCATGAGGATCAAGCTCATTTAACGCCTTCCCAAAGGACTTAACCTTAGACCCCAGTATAGGCCCTACAACCTTGAAATTAGGCTTTAAGGAATAGTTCATAAACTTGCTTAAATCCTTTTCAAATACTACCTCTTTTACGTTCAGCTCTTCCTTAATCAATGGAACCAGGTCCTTAATCTTGTCTTCGTACTTGCCGTCTATCAATACTTCCCTTAGAGGCTGACGTACCTTTATCTTAACTGATTCCCTTGAAGCCCTTCCTAGTCTTACAAGGTCCCTTACTAAATCCATTTTTTCTTCCAGTTCTGGATTTATCAGGCTTTCATTGGCCTCTGGATAATAATCCAAATGTACTGATTCATTTTCTGTCAAGTTTCTATACAGTTCTTCTGCAATAAATGGCACAAATGGAGCTATCATCTTGGAAATGCCTACCAGTATCTCATAGGTAGTATTGTATACTGCCTTCTTGCTGTTATCCAGTTCAGTTGACCAGAAACGCCTCCTTGAACGCCTAATATACCAGTTGGACAAATCCTCTACAACAAATTCCTGAATAGCTCTTACAACCTTTGTCAGCTCAAATACTTCCATATCGCTTCTTACTTGTTTAACAAGATTATTATACTTTGATAGAATCCATTTATCCAACTCTTCCCTATCTTCATATTCAATGAAGAATTCCCTTGGGTCAATATTATCTGTATTGGCATATAGGGAGAAGAAATTATATACATTTCTTATGCTTCGGAAGAACTTGCTTTCTATTTCCTTAATTCCATCTTCATCAAATTTTGTTGGTGTCCATGGTGGTGAAACATATACCAGGTACCACCTTAGGGCATCAGCTCCATATTTATCAAACATATCAAATGGGTCTACAGTATTTCCTCTGGATTTTGACATCTTCTTTCCGTCTTTATCCAATATCAAATCATTTACCAGTACATTCTTATATGGAGACTTTCCAGTTACAAAGGTTGATATAGCAAGCAGAGAATAGAACCATCCTCTGGTCTGATCTATTCCTTCGCATATAAAATCTGCAGGGAACAGCTTATCAAAGTTATCTTTATTCTCAAATGGGTAATGATGCTGTGCAAATGGCATGGCACCGCTATCAAACCATACATCAATTACATCTTTTTCTCTGGTCATTCTGCCACCGCATTTTTCACATCTTAAGTGCACTTCGTCCACATATGGCCTGTGAAGCTCTATGGACTCGTCTATATCCTCAATTGCCCTTTCAACCAGTTCTTTCCTTGAACCAACACTTGTAGTATGGCCACATTCTTCACATCTCCAGATTGGAAGCGGTGTTCCCCAATATCTGCTTCTTGATATAGCCCAGTCATTCAGGTTCTCCAGCCAGTTTCCAAACCTCTTTTCTCCAACAAAGGCTGGATACCAGTTAACTCCATTATTATTTTCAATTAGCTTATCCTTTAGCTTGGTTATTTCTATATACCAGCTGGGCTTTGCATAGTATAATAATGGCGTATGACATCTCCAGCAGTGTGGGTAATTGTGTGCTATTCTCTCCTTCTTGTAAAGCTTTCCTTCCTGTCTTAGCCACTGAATTATGTCAGGGTCTGCATCCATTACAAATTTGCCCTTCCATATTGTATCTGTAAACTTGCCATCATCATTAACCGGCTTTAATACCGGCAAGTCATATCTTTTGCCTGTATTGTAATCGTCCTCACCGAAAGCAGGTGCAGTGTGAACAATTCCTGTTCCATCTTCTGTAGTAACATAATCTGCTACTGTAACGAAAAAGGCTTTTTTACCATCTTCCACCTTTACAAAAGGAATAAGCTGTTCATATTCCATGTATTCCAAGTCCTTGCCTTTATACTCTTCAAGAACTTCATAGTCTTCTCCCAATACCTTATTTGCCAAATCCTTTGCCAGATAATATATTTCATCCTTTTGCCTTACCTTTACGTAAGTAACATCCGGATTTACGGTTAAAGCCACATTGCTTGGAAGAGTCCATGGAGTTGTAGTCCAGGCTAAAAAGTATTCTTCCTTATCCTTTAATTTAAATTTGGCAACTACTGTTTCAGTCTTAATCTCTTCATAGCCTTGAGCTACCTCATGGGAAGCCAATCCTGTTCCACATCTGGGGCAATAGGGAAGTATTTTGTGCCCTTCATAGATCAATCCTTCCTTGTTGAATTTATCCAGTATCCACCAGACTGACTCTATGTAGTCATTGTCCAATGTTATATAAGGGTTATCCAGGTCTATTTCATAAGCCATTCTGGTTGTCATTTCTCTCCATAGCTTTTCATACTGGAATACAGACTCCTTGCATTTCTTGTTAAACTTCTCTATACCATACTCTTCGATTTCATATTTGTTGTTTATATTCAGTTGCTTCTCCACTTCAATTTCAACAGGGAGTCCATGGGTATCCCAACCTGCCTTACGCTTAACCTGATATCCTTCCATTGTCTTGTATCTGCATACCAAATCCTTTAGTGTTCTGGCCATTACGTGGTGAATGCCGGGTTTGCCATTGGCTGTTGGAGGCCCTTCGTAGAATATATAAGGTTTATTTTCATCTCTTGATTCAACTGATTTGTGAAGCAAGTCAATTTCTTCCCAATAGCGGGAAATCTTCATTTCTCTGTCCTTTACTGGTTCATTTGATAATTCTCTAAACCTCTTCACCTTTTTCATCCTTTCTTATTTTAGTATTGGAAATACTCATCATACAAAAAGTCCCTAAGCAAAAGCCTAGGGACGGATTTCCGCGGTACCACCCAAGTTGCAGAGAAAACCCCTGCCACTCATTTTGTATAACGCCAAAGGCGTAACATCCTACTTAGTTTCAGATGCTATGCTCCAAAGTGATCTTCGTAAAAGATTTATTAATAATCTCTCACCAAATGATTATTTCTCTGTATAATAAAATCTTTTACTACTCTCTTTATCATCGCATTTTATATATATTTTGAAATTAATATACATCAAATTTATCAAGTTTGTCAAGTTCTTAAATAATTGAAGTCAGCAACTCATCCCTTGATATTCCAGAGAAGTAAAAGCTAACATCCACATCCTCCAAGGCTTTGGCAATCTCATCCTCTTTATATTTTACTCCTATTAGCTTTTTTTCTATATCTGATATCTCTCCACCGCCGAAAAAGTCCCCATAGAACTTGAGGCTTTTAATAACGCCCTCTTCCACATGTATCTTGGTTTCAACTTTTCCTGCAGGAAACCTCCTTGATTTTTCAATATTAAAATCAGGCGAATACCCAAAGTTCCATTCCCAGGTTGCATACCTTTCCTCCATAATCTTATTTATTTTCCTGTAGTCCTCATCAGTTAACCTGTACTCCTGAAGGTTTTTATTGGTTTCAATCATATGGTCCAAAAGAAGCTGTTTAAAGTCTTCAATGGTTATATCATATTTAAGATAGTCCTTAATGTTTGTAACTCTGCTTCTTACTGATTTTACCCCCTTGGACTCAATTTTATCCTTAGGAACCTTTAAAGCTTTTGTCAGCACATTTAAATCCGTATCAAATAGTATGGCTCCATGATGAAGAATTCTGTTTTTCTTCATGTACTGAGCATTTCCGCAGAATTTCTTTCCATCTATGGTGAGATCATTTCTTCCGGTAAATTCTGCCTTAACACCAAGCTTCTCCAGAACTTCTATTACAGGGCGTGTAAAGGCTGCAAAATTAAAGGAAGCTTGTCTGTTACCCTTTTCAGAAATTATTGTATAGTTTAGATTTCCTAAATCGTGATATACTGCTCCTCCCCCGGATAGCCTTCTTACTACATTTATATTATTCTCCTTTACATAGTCCAGGTTAATTTCCTCAATGGTATTTTGATTTTTGCCTACTACAATAGTAGGCTCATTAATCCATAATAGAAATATCTCATCAAATTGAGTAAGATTATCAAATGCATATTGTTCTAAAGCCAGATTGAACTGCGGCCTGTTGTCGTCATTTCTTATGTATATCATTGATTTCCCCCCTTTTTATGATATTTCTATTTTATTGTAATTTTCATCATTTGTAAAATATTGTTTGTAATTTAACCTATTATTTCATCCTGAAGCTTTCTGAGCTTATATATGGTCTTGTTTTGGTCCAGCTCTATCATATCGTAGGTAATAAATTCACCTTTCCTTATATCCCTTTTTACTTTTGTATTCTCATCTATTAATCCAATGGGCACCAGATTTTCCTTCTTTGCTATTTCATGCCTTTCAATGGCTCCATAGACTGTATAGCCTCCAAGGCAGTCTAACCTTTCTCCAGCCTTTAAGTCCCTTTTGGCTACTGTTATGGTATCAGCAACTTGTCCTTCTGTTGGCGCAATTGTAGCTTCATTATAATAGCAGGCTTCAAATATGGTTATGGGAGTCTCAAGGCTTGTTAAATGATAAGGCCTATATAATACATAGTTCGGACCTGTCCCCATATTTAAATACTCCATTTGCTTGTGCACTTCTTCCAGTTTAGTAGTTATTATTGCAAAAACCCCTGGCGCAATTCCCTTTACAAAATCCACTACTCCATAGCTGTTTAAAACTCCGCCTTCTTCTTTCAATCTTAGCACCTTTGTCAGGTTCTTTACATCACTTTCTACTCCATGGCATCCTCTGATATCCGGCACAAAACCAGTGGCATTTGCCAGGGATGTCAGTTCTATCATTGTATTGGTTCCGTCAACAAATTCTGCCAGCATAGTAGGCTTTAATCCTTTTCTAATGGCATCCTCGTATACTGTATCAGGATTGGCCTCAACATTGAGAGGATTGTTCTTCCCTTTTCCAATGGCAAGAATTTCAAAACCTAATCCCTTGGCAAAGTTGTATAATTCCATGGTAGCCCCAGGCTCATCCCCTGCTGTCCCTGTATATACAACTCCTGCTTCCCTGGCTTTTTTGTATAAAATAGGGCCTACTACAGCATCCGTTTCTACATTTAGCATTATTACATGCTTCCTGTTATCTATGGCACTTAATGCTACATTGGCACCTACTTCAGGAACACCGGTAGCATCTACAACAGCATCTATAATATTAGCCTTTGTAGCCAGCTCTATATTCTCGCTTACAACAAATCTGCCCTTTTCCAGATAATAATTGGCATCCTTTAATGAATCCGTTTCAACAATTTCATCCCTTGAAATACCTGACGAAATTAATGCCTCTATGGCTTTATCAATGTGCCTGTTGACTACTAATGAAGGTATCATGCCATTAATTCTCGACATCTGATTTATAAGGCCTTTTCCCATTTTGCCTGCTCCAATAATGGATACCTTTATTTCCTTACCTTTGTCCAATAGTTCATTAAGCTTTTTATTCATAGTAAACATATAGGTTTCATCCTTTCATCAATGTATTATTTTGCCGCAGAATTCTTTCCTGCTACATATCCTGATGACCATGCCCACTGGAGGTTAAATCCACCACAGTCTCCATCTACATCTACTATTTCTCCTGCAAAATACAATCCTTTAACCAGTTTTGACTCCATTGTGGAATTGTTAATTTCGTCAGTCCTTACTCCTCCAGCGGTAACTTGAGCGCTATCCCAGGAATTACTGCCTGCTATATTAAACCTTAAATCAGTAAGTATATGGGATATCCTTTTTATTTCCTCCTTCGATATTTGTGCAATGTACTTGTTCCTATCTATTCCTATCTCCTTAAGTATAGGTACTATCAGCCTTTTGTTTATAAGCCCAATAAGGCTTATTTCTATTGTCTTCTTTTTCATAAATGAAAACCTGTAGTGTAAATAATTCTCCAGTTCTTCTCTACTCTTGTCCTTTATTATGGATACTTTAAGCACCGGTTCTTTCCCTTCATTAAGCAGATGATTTGCTGAGCGGCTTATCTGCAGAATAGGAGGTCCGGATATTCCATAGCTGGTAAAAAGTATATCTCCTTCATCTTTCCTTATGAGCCTTTCTCCATCATATAGCTCTGCAGTGCCTATTATCTTAACTCCTTCTACCTGTTTGAAAAAATTTCCCTCCAATTTCAGCTGAACCAGCCCAGGAAAAACATATTCTATCTTATGGCCAAACCTTTCTGCCAATCTATATCCATTGCCATCAGAACCTGTATTTGGAGCAGCCTTTCCTCCTGTGGCCAGTATTATGCTGTCGCCATAAAACTTCCTTCCATCCTGTAAAGCCACTGTAAATTTGTCATTCTTATATACATCCGTTACATAGGCCTCAGTTATTATATCAACGCCTAAATGCTCCATCTCAAACCTCAATACGTCCAGTACACTGGAACTTTGCAATGACATGGGAAAAACCTTGCCATTTTCTTCAATAAAAGGTGCAATGCCTAAACGCTCAAAAAAGTCAATTGCATCATATGCATTAAACTGGGATAAGCAGCTATATGGAAATTTGGAGTTTTTCCCATGATAGTTATTGATTGACAGATTTATATTTGTATAATTACATCTTCCATTGCCAGTAGCCAGTATCTTCTTGCCAACCCTATTATTTCTTTCCAACACAACAACCTCTGCTCCGTGATTTCTGGCAGATATGGCAGCCATCATTCCTGCTGCACCTCCACCTACCACCAGTACCTTCTGCATAGAATATCTTCTCCTTTGATAATTTACATACTCATTTTTTAATTTTATACTTATTTTAGCAATTTGTCTAATATAATATGAAAAAAGCCCATCCAAATTAGATGGGCTTTGATTTTTAAATTTTCTTCTATTATTTTTCTTTTCTATTTAATATTAGGTTTAGGACTACACCAACTATTGCTGCAAAACTCAATCCTGATATATTCACAGTTTCATTTATTGGTATCCCTATAGTAATTCCAAATTTGCTTTCAATGATACCACTGCCAAGTCCTATAACCAAAATGATTCCCATTATTATTATATTCTTCCAATTAAACTCTACATTGTTCGTTTTTATGGTTTTAAACCCTACTAATGCTATCATGCTAAATAGCATTAAGCTTATTCCACCCATTACTGAGGTAGGTATAGTGGTTAAAGCTGATCCTACCTTTGAAATAAATCCCAATGCTACAGCAAATACAGCTGTTAACCTTAATATTGATGGGTCGTAATTCTTAGTTATTGCAAGGACTCCTGTATTCTCACCATAAGTCGTATTGGCAGGTCCGCCTATTAATGCTGCTACAGTTGTTGCCAAACCATCTCCTAATAAAGTTCTATTTAATCCCGGATCTTCTATGAAGTTTTTACCTACAACCTGACCATTAGTTGTTATATCTCCTAAATGCTCCATAAATACTGCTAATACTACAGGTGCTATTATGGCTATAGCTCCTATGTCGAATTTTGGAAAACTGAAATTAGGCATTGATAAGATTGGCGCTTCAGCAATTGCACTTGTATCTACTAAGCCTGCTCCTAAGGAAATTAAATATCCTGCTACTACAGCTATTAATATGCTCAGCTGTTTTATGAATCCTTTACCCTTAAAGTTTATAATCAGTGCTATTCCTAATGTTATAGCAGCTATTATATAATTGGAGCTGGCCATATCTATAGCTGTTGGTATTAAATTAAATCCAATTACTATAATCATAGGTCCTATTACCTGACTAGGTAGATATCTTTGAATTCTTTCTACTCCAAACTTCTTAATTACTAATGATATTACTACATACAGTAAACCTGCAACTACTATTCCACCTTGAGCATAAGCTAAATCACCGTTATATAGTTCCTTTACCTTTAGTATTACAGGGATAAATGCGAAGGATGAACCTAAAAATACTGGTACCTTTCCGTATGTGCATAGATGAAATATCAATGTTCCAACTCCTGCAGAGAATAATGCAACAGAGACATCCAATCCTGTTATCATTGGAACCAATACAGTTGCACCAAACATGGCAATTAGATGTTGAAGGGCTAATACTACCTTCTTGGAATTGTTTAATAGCTTTACTTGAGTTCTCGCTTCTCTTAATACATTTTCAGTCATAAAAAAACCTCCTTTTTTTTAATTTCAGGAGAGTTTTTCTTCTCTCCTTTTCAGTCTCTCAGTACTGAATTAAAGGACTGCTAGATTGTAATTCCATAAAAAAACTCTTGCCGGCAGCAAGAGTCTTTTGCATAATAATACAATATCCGCAATTACAATCTTGCCAGCCTCTCGGGACTGATTTAAAGATTAAAATTCAATTTTTTTAATTATAACACAGCTATATGATTTATTCAATATTTTTTTATAGTTTTTACATATATTTTTTCGAATAGAACTTTTTTATTTGGGTAACTAATAATTGATATATCTTAGATAAAGGGGTAATGTACTATGAATAGAAGAAAAGGAATTGTTACTATGGGTGGAAATCCTGTTACCTTGTTGGGAAATGAAATAAAGGTTGGGGACAAGGGACCGGATTTTACTGTATTAAAGGGAGATTTAAGCCCATATACACTAAAGGATGCAGGAGATAAAATTAAAATTATAAGCGTTGTACCTTCCTTGGACACAGGGGTTTGCGAACTGCAGACCATCAGATTTAATGAGGAGGCAGCAAATTTAGGTGATGTACTTATATTAACAATATCCGTAGACCTTCCCTTTGCTCAAAAGCGTTTCTGCAGTGCCCACGGCATAGATAAGGTAATTACACTATCCGACCATAAGGATTTGTCCTTTGGATTGAACTATGGATTTGTTATGGAAGAGTTAAGATTGTTGGCAAGGGGAATTGTTATACTCGATAGGGATAACACAGTAAGATATGTTGAATATGTAAAAGAGGTAACAAACCATCCTGACTATGATAAGGCCCTTGAAGAAGTAAGAAAGCTTATGTAAAGATTAAGCCAATATAGCTTATGCTATATTGGCTTATATTTTATAATCTTCTAAACATCTCTTTATATTCCAGATTACCTAAAGCAATTCCCTCATCTATCTGTTTAAGTATCAACTCTTTGTCCTTCATAAGAGTACCCCTTAAAGGTACATAGTTTGATGCATGGTTGCTTCTGAAAATACAGTTATCTACATTTAGTCCTTCTACAAGTACCCTTGTTTCCTCCAGAACCTCTATTGGTGTTAAAAGCTCAAATTCCCCTTTCTGTACTTCCTCATAAAGCTGTGTTCCTTCCTCCAATAATAAAGTTAATAAGCCAATGTAATCTGGTTTCATTTCATTTAAGACCCTGGCAGATTCCACAGCATGTATTTTTGAATATTCCCTTCCGCCAATGCCTGATATCAATGTAACTGAAAGCTTAATGCCTGAATTAACTATTTTTCTCCCTGCTGCTATCATTTCGCTGGAATTTACACCTTTATTAATTCTTTCTAGTATCCTATCACTGCCAGATTCTAGGCCAAGATAGACTATTCCTAATCCCAGGGAATTTAACACTTTAAGCTCGTCTTCCCCTTTGTTCAGTATGGATTTGGGTGAACCGTATATGCCCACCCTCTCACACTCAGGAAATATCTTATTTATAGCTTTGAGTATTTTAATTAAATCCTCGGTTTTTATGATCAAAGCATCTCCGTCAGCCAGAAATACCTTATTCACATGCTTAAATCTTCGCCTTCCTTCAGTTAAATCCTCAATTATCTCCTCTATACTTCTGATTCTGAACCGC
>DUMS01000050.1 GCA_012839745.1 Tissierellia bacterium | reverse complement strand
GCGCGTTCATTTTACCCTTGACAATCTCAAGGCGGACTTTTATAATCGTCAAGGCGAAATTGAAAGTAATTTAAAGCAATTCTATAAAACATTGTGCTATTTTTTCATGTTTAGTTTACAAAGCCATAGTATTATTTTCGGTTCGAAGTTGATATAATCGCATGATACACAGTGAAATTTTATGCCGTATATCTCCTTTTCCACCACATACCTATGGCCTTCAGCATGGAGATGGCCGTAGATGCATATATCAACCTTATGCTCCGCCATCAGCTCCACAAACTCATTAGGGCTGAAATCTGTGTTAAAAGGCGGATAATGAAGCATTGCAATTTTTATTTCAACGCTGCTATCAATGCTGGATAAAGACATATTGAGCCTGTTTAACTCCCTTGCAAATATCTTCTCATCCTGCTCATTAAACCCTTCCCAGTCCTTGGAAATCCATCCTCTGGTTCCTCCAATTCCCACATTGTTGTATATAAAGCTGTTGTTCTGAATAAAAGTAATTGTTTCCAGCCCCAGGCTCTTCAACTTCTTAGGCCCCTGCCACCAGAAATCGTGGTTTCCCTTGGTTATAATCTTGTATCCTGGCAGCTGGTCAACCCTTTTCAAGTCATAATAGGCTTCCTCAAGCTTTAGTGCCCAGGAAATATCCCCGGGCAATAAAACCAGATCACCGTCCTTTATCAATTCCTTCCACTTACTGAATATCTTCTCCTCGTGATTTATCCAATTTTCACCAAATATATCCATTGCCTTGTTCTTTGTGTAATCCAGATGTAAATCACCTATTGCATATATCAAATATACCAACTCCTATTAATGTTAAACTTTAACATTAAGCTACATATAATCTGCTTTACAGCTTATTTGGTTAATGAAAATACTTTAACCTAATGCAATTAGATTATACTTTAAGTTCAGCCGGTCCAATATTTCCTTTTCCCTGTTCTGGCAGGTAAACAAAAGTATTTGCATATCCCTGCAAGCCTTATCAATATACTTTAATATATTCTCCAGCCGCTTATCGTCATACTGTATGAAGCAGTCATCAAGTATCAATGGAAGCCTTTCATCCTTAATAGAGCTTATAAGGCTAAATCTTAAGGCAAAGTGAATCTGATCCATGGTGCCTCCACTTAAGCTGTCCAGGGATATTGTTTCATTTGATACCGGATTTTCCACTGTTATGCTAAAATCTTCATCAATTTTCACATTTGTATACTTCCCATCTGTTATTTCGCTGATTAACATGCTTACATCCCTGTTTATCCTTGGGGCAAACTCATTGTGTATATCTGCAGAGATTTTTAGAATAGCTTCCTTTGCCGTATTTATTGCCTTTATTTTCCTTTCCATTGACTCAATTTTACTCTTTACTGCTTCTATTTCCTCTTCTATTTCAATGAGCTCCGTAACATAATTATTCAATGTTTCCAGTTTAACCTCAATTCTTGAGTATTCATTGGTAAGCTCGTTGTATTCTTCCTCCAGGCCTTCCAATTCCGCCCTTATTTCGTCAGCATCCCTGTCTACAGCCTCAACATCTGTATCTATTATCTTTGATTCCAATTCCTCCAGAGTAGTATTGCCTATTACTCTTTTATATAATTCCAGCTTATTGCTTCTATCTGCTAATAGGCTGTTGTAGTTTCTCTTTTTATCCAGTGCAGCTTTAAAGCTGTCTATGGACTCCAATCCGTTTCTGCTTAAAAGATCAGCAAGATTTCTTTCCAGATTTTCTTTTTCAGATGTTTTTTGTTCCAATTCCCGGCTTAGGTCCATAATTATTATAATCAGCTCTTGTATCTGATTTGATATGCTTGTTCTGTTTGCCAGGGAAAATCTTTGGTCTTCGTAAAGCCTTGATAATTCTGATTTTGATGAAAGGCTGTATTTTTTCAGTATATCCGCCTTCAATGAGTCTATCTCAGCTATTCTTCCATTCCTTGAATCTTCTTCTGATTTTAACCTGCTAAGCTCTTCCTGTAAAGACTGAACTTTATTTTTTGCATCCTTATATGATGATGAAGAATAGACAGCAAATATTATGCCCAATGCTGCACCAGCTGCAAACAGCCTGTTTATAAATGTGAGCCCAAGGAATATCAAAGCTGCCACTGAAAAGACAATCCTCTGCATTTTTGCTCCTTTAACTTTTTCCTCTGCCTGCTTAATCTCAGAGCTTAAAATATCCATCCTGTTTTTCTGGCTTTTCATAAAAAGGCTGCTTCTTTCCTCTTCCAGCTCATTGTACTTTGCATAATCATCAAATATATCACTATATACTTTGTCCTCTTTTTCAATGATTTCTTCTTGCAGCCCCTTTAGCTGGCTTTCCATACTTTTAGTATTATCATGTATAGCTTTTATTTCACCTTCTAATACCCTTATATCTCCCTGTATTTTCAATGCGCTGTGATAATCCTCTTCCCTTATATTTGAATATGGTTTAAGCTCTTCAATTTTTCTGTCTATTTCTTCCAGGTCGCTTTTAATCCTCAGGGCCTCTTCATAATCCCTCTTCATTTTAGCCATAATGGCTTTGTTCAAAAGCTCCTTAAGGCTTTCTATTTCCTCTTTCTTCTCTTCCATTTCCTTCTTTATTCGGCTGTATTCCTCCGTTACTTGATTGAATTCTTCCTTTTTCTGAAGGTTCTCCCTTCTTTTCTCCATTAGACTGCTCAGCTTTTTCTTAGCCATGGCATAGGGCTGGGTATAGGCCCTTTCCGTGCCAATTTCTGCCAGCATGTCATCCAGCTCATTAATTGCATTATTAACGGATATGGTATCGTCCATGGCAGTAGTCATGTTTATGAGCTTGTCCTTCACTTCCCTGGCAAGCTGCGAATCCACCCTGTTTTCCAGCTGCCTTATGGCTATTGTGTTTCTATATACATAAGAGTTGAACTTAAAGAAGTGCAGCCCTGGGAGATGTATCTTTATTCTTTCTCCATTGTCAATTTCATCCGTTATGTCCCTGCCTGTCAGGTCATCAAATACCCTTACCTTATCAGATTTAAAATCCCTTTCTATTCTATAGGTTTTACCATCCTTTTCAAAGGTCAATATGCCCTTGTAGCTGTCTTCATGCCAGGGATTGTACTTTGCCTTTTCCTCCAGGGGCTTCTTTCTGGTTGTTGCATTAGGGCTTTGAAATCCGTAAAACATTCCCTCTATGAAATTGTGTATTGTAGTCTTTCCGGATTCATTTTCTCCGTATATGATGTTGAGCCCGTCTTCCAGCTCCAATGAGTAGTTTTTAAATTTCCCAAAGGATATGAGATTCAACTTCCTGAGCTTCATCGTCCCACCCTGCCTTTCATCAGCACATCCAGCCCCAGGTACAGGGCTTGTCTATTAATTTCATCTTCTAAATCCCTGCTTTTCATCTCTCTGATGAAATATCCTATTATGTTGTCGCTGTTTTCCCTCTCCAAAGCATCCAGGTCATAATCTATCCGGGTCCTGTCTATTATTTCCAGATAGTAGAACTCACTGCTTAAAGCCTCAGCAATATCTCCAGTATTTAGCTCCACATCAGGGCTTATTTTCCCTTCAAGGGTTATCCTGTAGAAATTCCTCTTTAGGCTGTCCTTTACATCACAGCTTCTGATCCTGTCCAGTATGTCCATATATTCAAGGGTTTCATCTAGGGTTATGGTTGTATCCACAAATATTCTCCTGCTAAAGGGTACAAATTCAATGCTTGTAATGCCGTTGTCTATTGTACCCTGTATTATACCATGCTGGCCTGTTTCCCCAAAATCCAGGGGTTCAGGGCTTCCGCAGTAGGCAGCTCTATCCGATATTATATCAGGCTTATGTATGTGGCCCAAGGCTATATAGTCAAATCCAAAGCTTTGAATTCTCTGTATATCCAGTGGAAGGTACCTTGAATCTTTGGATACTGCATCCCCATGTATTATTAGTATATTTGTTTTTGTCCTGTCAACTCCTTCAAAGTCCTTAAAGAGGTTCTTGTCATTTTCGCTGCTGTCCCAGCTGTATCCATATACTACAGCATTCCTGTCGCAAAACTCCTTTTTTTCTATTTTTTCACTTGAAAATATAGTTACGTTTTCAGGCCACTGTACCAGATTATATTGCGAACTTCTGCTTAGTGGGTCATGGTTTCCTGCAGCTATTAGAATCTGCACGCCTTCTGCCCTGTAAAGGGTATTGTGAACCCTCTTTATATCCCTGTATGTAAAATAGCTTTCCTCAAACAGGTCTCCAGCTATGAACAAAAAATCCGCCTTATTCTCAACAGCAGTATTCACAATCCGTTCAAATGTATCCCACAGTTCCAGCCGCCTCCTGCTGGAATCGAATTTAGCACTTTTAAACTGCAGCCCAAGGTGCAGATCGCCTGTGTGTATGAATCTTATCATATTCCTCCCCCTTTTCATTGATAAGATTATATCATAAATTTGGCTTATTTTTAATCTAATATATTATCCACTCAATTGCCTCATGTTCTATTTCAGGAAGCGTTTCATTGGATCTGCTTAATTCCATGTATTCCATTATTATATGCTTAAAGTTCATATTAACAGTCCACTGGTTTAAAAGATGTGCTTTGTTTTCACTATGCAGTGCTGAAACTATAATATACCCGATGGCATATATATTGAGGCTCCCCAGCCTTACCCTGTCAAATCTGCCATTTTTAATGTTCAGCAGGGCTTCATTAAGCATTTCAAAATGATTCCTTGAAAGGGTCAGATTTCTCCTTGTAAGGTTACCCGTCTTATCGTCCCTTATAAGAATGGGCCCATGCTGAATGAAGCAGGCAATGCCTTCTTCTATTATTCTTCCAAGCAATCCATAGGCATACCTTTTTCTCTTAGAAAGCAGATTCCTTCCGAATTTCAGATTGTTCCACAATTTTATCCTCCTGCTGTGGTATAGCTCATGGCTCAGTATCTTTATCAATTCCTCCCTTTCCCCTATGTAGTTTAAATAGTTTATATATACCTCATCTCTGTTTACAGTAAACCCTCCATCCTGGCCTCCTGCATATAAATATATGTCCGTCTTTATTTCTATGCTGTCAGATATTACTCCATGGATTCTATCCAGTGCTGACTCTACTATTTCCTCCCCGTTGCTCATTAAGTAGTATATATCCCCTTTTATTTGCTGCAGATTACTTTTAAATATATGAAAACAGTACCTGTCCTCATAGCCATCAATTTCCATAAGCTTTCTCAGCTCGTCCTTTATATCTCTCACATCCACACTTCTTCCCATGGCATTTTCATGTTCCATAAATCCCCTGGCACCTTTTGTTATTATAAACCTCTTGAATCCTTCTTCATCGAAGAAGCCTTTCCTTAATAGTTCATATAGAGTAATTAAGAAATCTAGGTTTAAAGCCACATTTCTCCCCCTGTTCCAATGGTCTTATTAATATATACGAACCATTGGAAGCAGGTATGAGCAGGTTTGGAACATTTTACCATGCCCTTGCATAACATGTATATGAAGGGAGGAATTAATATGCTCTATCACGACAAGATAACTGCATATGCAAAGATATATGGAAGCAATCTTGCCCCAAAAATATACGGCAACATTTTTTTTGATGATGTGCCAGGAGGTACTGAAGTATATGTTGAACTGTGGGGACTGCCTGAATATAAGCCAGCCCAGGGAAATACCGGCCCAATAGGCCCCTTTGGATTCCACATTCACGAATATGGGCTATGCGAAATAACAGATCCAGATAATCCTTTTTTATCTGCAGGAGAACACTACAACCCTACAAATCAGCCTCATGGAAATCATGCAGGAGATTTTCCCGTTATATTTTCCAACAAGGGCTATGCCAGAATGTGTTTCTTTACAGACAAGTTCAAGCCAAAGGATATAATAGGAAAGTCGGTAATAATCCATCAGAATCCCGACGACTACAGAACCCAGCCTTCCGGAAATGCTGGCAAGAGAATTGCCTGCGGAGTTATTCAGAGGCTTTACTAGAATATAATAAAAGAGCTCATGCATAGCGCAGGAACTCTCTAAAGCTCATCTATATAGCATTCAGGTTGCCTATTAAAGAAAAATACCCCAACTCCGCCTATTCCCAGATGGGAGCCTAAAACGCTTCCTATTTTTTCAATTATTATGTTCCTGTTATGCCCCAGTTTCTTTATCAGCATATCCTTAATCTTCAAGGCTGTTTCAAAATCATCAGCATGAGCTATTCCAATTATCTGATTTGGAAAGCTTCTTATTCTTTCTTCCACAATATCTACAACAGCCTCCAAAGCCTTCTTCCTTCCTCTTATCTTCTTTATTACATTCATCTCTCCGTCCTTAACATCCAGAATAGGCTTTATATTCAGGGCACTTCCTATTACGGCACTTTTTTTGCTTATTCTTCCTCCTTTAAGAAGCCAGTTCAAATCATCAATGGTAAATACATGCTCTATGTGCCTGATGCAGTCCATTGATACTCTTATTATCTTTTCAAAGCTGGTTCCTGTTTCTGCCATTTTTGCTCCCTGCAGTGCAATAAGCCCTGCTGCTATGGAACCTGACAATGTATCTATTATAGCCATTCTCACCTTGGGGAATTCCCTTTTTAGATCCTCAATAATCTGAAATGCAGCCTGATAGGTACCTGAAAGCTTTGAAGAAAAGGAATAGTATATGAAATCCATACCTTGAGATGCGTATCTGCTGAAAAGGTCATATATCCTCTGGGGGCTTTGCAGAGAGGTTTTGGGGCATATGCCCTTTTTCATGTACTCATATACTTCTTCAACTGTTATAGTCTCCTTGTCCGTGAATTCCTCATCTCCTATCAATACCCTTAGGGGGATAACGTCTATGTGGTATTTCTCTATCAGTTCCCCTGGCAAATCTGTGGTGCTATCAATAATAATCTTCATCAAACAACCTCCTCATGTGCGGCATCAATATATACTATCATTATAACATAACTTGCTTATGATAGTTGTCCCCCTTACTCCATTTTTGAAAAATTTTGTCTTATTTCCTCGATATTTCAATCCTGATTTCCTTTCCTTCCTCGTATCCCTTTAGTTCCTTTACTATTCCCAAAACTGTATTTGTAAGTATATTTTGCACAAATGGAACCATTTTTATATCCCTGCCGCCTATCTGAAGCTTAATATTTGCCCTGTCTAGTATGCAGTCCTTTCTTTCAGACTCTCCCTTAAGAATTCTGGCCCCCAATTCCCTGCAGCTAAAGCCGCAGTATCCGCAGCAGTTCCTGTCAAAATCCGGAAGCCTCTCATATACCTTTTGTTCAATGAGGTCCACCAGCTTTTCTATATCCTCCATTGGATTTATAACGGGCAGTCCCTTAAACTCCCTAATGCTGTTGGATATTATGCCGGATATTGCAAAGGTCAGTCCATCCATCCTTTCCAGTATTTCCTCCTCAGTATGGGCGGCAATTATTTTTGGTGCGTTTACATCCGTTACGCCTTCCAGCACCACATAGTCGTGGCTGTAGAACTTTAAAATGTCATCCATGCTGAGCTTCTCCTGAAACAGTATATCCGTTTCATACAGTCCTCTGGCAGTTACCAGCTGGGAACCTGCCATTCTGTGCCTGTGGGTATTGGTTCCTTCAGTATCCATTGCAAACTTCTCATAATGTATTTCCTTTACAGAGCCTACTGAGTAGCCCCTCTTTCTCAATTCCCTTATTACATTTTCAATTATCGTAGTCTTCCCGGAATGGTGAACTCCTATTACTGAAAAGACCTTCATATACGCACCTCCTACATGTAGCTGATAATCAAAAACACAGCAGTTATAGCAATGCTAAAAAACATTATAAGGTAATCCAGCTTTGTAAACTTCAAAACAAGGTAGCTCGTACGCTTATCATAGGCTCTAAAGCCTCTCATTTCCATGGCAATGGACAGCCTCTCAGCTTTAAGCAGTGTTCCTACAAGCAGAGGATTAAATAGATAGGAATAAAGGCTAATTCTCTCCTTAATGGGAATGTTTTTTATATCTATTCCCCTAAGCTGAATGGCAACCAGTGAGTCCCTGATTTCCTCCCTTAGCATTGGAAGAAACCTTATTCCAAGGGCTGCCATAAAGGCAATATCATATGGAAGCTTCCACTGCACAAGGCCCTGTATAATGCTTCGGGAGCTGGAGGTACCAATTATAGTGGCGGAAAATATGACTATGGCCATTCTCAGTATAAACTGCAGTGCCCTTTCCACTCCATTGACAGTCAGAATGGCAAATCCTCCAGCGGATAAAAGGGGCTCTCCCCGGGTAAATATGCTCTGTACCAGGGCTATGAATAAGAGCATATATATTAGGCTTTTTATCTTTCTAAATGTCCTCTTTAGGTTGGCCCTGAAAAGGCTTGCAGCCACATATGACAAAAGGGCAATAGCAGACAAAAGTGCCAAATTATTAACTGCTATTCCCAGTGTGGAAAGGCACAGCACAATTACAAGCTTTGTCCTTGGGTCCAGATTATGCTCTCTCGTCATATTGGATTTCACCTCTGCTGATATATATGAACCTGCTACAAATCCTTTCCACAAACCTTCTGTCGTGGCTTATAATGGTCATCCCTATGCCCTGGTTCTTAAGCATAAAAAGGAGATTGAGCAGCATATCCTTTCTCTTTTTATCAAGGCCAGTTGTAGGCTCGTCCAGTATAAGGTACTCAGGCTCATTCATTAGCACTGCTGCAATGGCAAGCCTCTGCTTTTCCCCCTGGCTTAGAAGGAACGGGGAATGATTTACAAGCCCCTTAAGCTGGAAAAGCTCCAGCTTTTCCTCCACCTTTTCCTTTATATATTCTTCATCATACCCTTTAATTTTCATAACAAACCCCAGCTCATCGTATACCGTATTTGCAAAGAACTGCTTTTCCGGATTTTGAAACAGATACCCTATCCTTAAACCTATTTCATGTAAGGGAATACCACGGGTATCCCTGCTGAATACATTCACCTGTCCTTTGGTGGGCTTTAATATGCCTGCCATAAGCTTTCCCAATGTGGTCTTTCCGCTTCCATTTGGCCCCATTAAGGCTATGGTTTCATTTTTGTCTATATTTAAGCTCAGGTTTTGGAAAACACTTTTCCCCTTCTCATATTCAAAATCAACATCTCTAATCTCTATGTAGTGCATCAGCTCACCAGCCTTTAAACTCCCTCAGCATTCCAGACTTAAGCTCCAGCACCCTGTCTGCCAGGCTAAGGTTATCAATATCGTGGTCCACAATTACCATTGTCTTTCCTTCCCTGTGAAGGTTTAGTATTGTTCTTTTAATCTTGTCCTTTCCATCTTCATCTATCTGGGACATTACCTCATCAAGCAGCAGTATATCAGTTTCCATTGCCAACACTGATGCAATGGCAATAAGCTGCTTCTGCCCCCCTGAAAGGTTGTTGGGGTTTTCAAGCCTGTACTCTTCCATGTTTACAGCCTTCAGCGCCCTTTCAATCCTAAGGCCTATTTCCTCCCTTGGAACCATCAGGTTCTCAGGCCCGAAGGCTATCTCGTCCTCCACTGTAGGTAAAAAAATCTGACTATCCGGGTCCTGGAACACTATTCCTACTTCTTTGGAAATATCCCGTATAGCCATGTCCCTTACTTCCCTGCCAAAAAGCTTAACCTCGCCTTCTATTTCCCCTTTTCTTATATGGGGAATTATGCCGCATATAATACTTAGCAATGTGCTTTTGCCGCAGCCGCTTTCCCCTGTTATGGCCAAAAGCTCCCCTTTTCTTACTCTGAGGCTTAAGCCTTTCAGCAGGTATTCCTCACGTTTACTATACCTGAAATACAGATTGCTTATTTCAATGACATCCATCATATTACCTCTATCTCCACTACAAATTTGCACCATCTCTGGCTGAACTGATCCTTCCTCACAATAATCTGATATGGCCCGCTTCCTCCCTGGGATTTGCTCTTTAAGGGCCTGCCGTCCATTCCATATGCAAGGTACACGTTATCCTCGTCAAGCACCTCGTCCACCCTTAAGGCAACAGTATACCCATCTATGGCCCTTACAACAACCTTGCCCTTGCCGTCTAAGGATATCCCGGCTTCTTCAATTACCCTTTTCAAAGGCACTCCCGTATAGGTATGCTCCTCCGGGTCAGTAGTGCTTGTATCAAGAACTGCTGAAAAATCCGATTCTCCCAAGGCTTTTATTTCTTCGTAGCCTAATACCCTTTCCATCTCTCCTTCCCTTATAATCACCTCTGCATTCTCAAGGGAATATCCCTTGTCCTTGACAAGCTCCCTGTTCATAAATGCAAAAACCCCCACTACAACAATCAAAACTCCTATTGTTATGTAAAGCTTCTTATTCAACATTACTCCCCCTATTGATAATTATATATGGCACAATCAGGTCTTCATATCTGAACTCCCCATGGTCTCCTCCATCCTCAGCACTGTGCACTCCATGGTCGGCAGATATAATTACTACACCATCCCATATGGGCACAATGCCCTCAATATAGGAATCTATTGTTTTAATGCGCTCCATGGCTTCATCTGATAGAGGCCCATAGCTATGGGCTGCATCATCTATTCCGTGAAAATGGGCAAATATGAACTCATTCCCATCCTCAATGGCCTTTATTATAGATTTATATACCTCATCATCCGTATACCCGTCCTTGTTCTCATCCAGGTTAAGCACAGGCTGTACTTCAGTATTAACTATGCCTATGTTTCCTTCTATGTAGGCTGTGCTCTTATTAAGCTCCAAAGCCTGCTTGAATATGGAATCCACCTTCAGCTCCCTCTGTTTCCTTGAATAAATTCCGTTTTCCTCAGGTGTTGTGCCTGTAATAATGGCAGCCAGCCCTGCATTGGTTACAGGCTTATATACCGATAGGGCCTTCCTGGCCTCATAGTTCTTTAAAAATGGCAAAAATCCATTTTCCCTTGCATACTCATACTGGTGGTATCCAAACCCGTCCAGCAAAAGGAACATTACATTTTCATTTTCAATGTATTTCTTTATATCATAATAGGAATCTGTAATGCTACCTTCAGGGGGATCTATGATTACTCCTGCAACATCCTTTATTTCATCCCCATCCTTATCTACATATCCTATGGAATCCCCCTTCGCATTAAAGTATCCTTCCTTAAATGCCCTTACTTCTCCCAGCTGGCCTATTACCAGGGCCTTGCCAAAGGGCTTGTCAACAACATCCTGTAATGTAAATTCTTCAGCCTGAAGGGCAATGGATTTTATATTGGAGTTGCTGTCGATTATATTCATTGCAATATCCCTTTCATTTTCCTCACCTTCCTCCTTAAGCTGACATCCTGCTGAAAACACAATAATCAATACAGAAAAAACTGCAATAAGCCTTCTAGTCATTGTATCCTCTCCTGTTTATCAAGCCATTAAGGGCATCATTTTTCTTCAACCTGCTTGTAACAGTATAGGCAATAAGCCCTCCTATTCCTCCTGAAAGGCTGGCTGCAGACAGGGTCAGCATTAAAGGTATGAAGGGGAGCCTGAAGAATATGGCATTTACCAGAAAGGTTCCGCTTATATTGGCAAGTATGCCCCCTATAAAATAGTCCCACATGTTAAGCTCCTTCACCCTGAAAAGCAACAGATAGAGGTCCACCATTATGCCAGGGAGTATGTAGGTTATAAGGCTAAGTATGCCATGGTTGCCGTATATGCCCAGGCTTATGACCATAATGGCCTGGACTATGGATATCAGTGTGGCAGTGCCTTTTTTCTCTACAAGTCCTGCTCCCAGAACTACCCACATCATGTATAATCCTCCTGCTATGGCTCCTCCGGGAATGTATAAGGGCCCTGTAATAATATGTGCAAGAGGCACAATAACAGGCTTTATGGCGACACCTATGGCAGCTATGAGGGCAATTATGATTATCTCCAATATGCTGAATCTATTTAAAAACCTTTTCATATGTATTCCTCCAAAGGTGCATAAATTAATAAAGACTTCTACCATTGCAGCAGAAGTCATGGGTTTTAACAGGCTTTATAATCTCTCCTTTCCACAATGGAAGGACGTTTCCTTTAATTGAATTATATAGAAAATAGAGAACATTGTCAATTATTTTACGCCAATGGATTCTAATACGCAAAAATATGTGCTAAACTATATCCTGTACGAAACAGGAGGGATGAAGTTGAAAAATCTATTTTTAACAGGTAAAAAAGGCGTAGGGAAAACAACACTGCTTAAAAAGGCCTTGGGCAAACTGGATGTATCAATAGGAGGATATACTACCCAAAGGGTATTTGAAGGATATTACAGAAACTATGTGGCTAAATCCTTTTGTGATGATGAAGAATACCAGATTATCAAGGTTGATTCCAGGGATGACTCAAAGGTATGGTTTCCTGATGTATTTGAAAAACACCTGGTTCCTCTTTTAGACAAAAGCCTCAATATGGACCTGATAGTACTTGATGAGCTGGGGTGTTCGGAAAATGGTATCACTGAATTTACATCAAAGGTATTTGAACTACTTGACAGCCCCAAAATAGTGTTTGGAGTGCTTAAGGAGGATAATTGCGAGTTCATAGACAATATAAAAAGAAGAGGGGATGTAACGGTAATAACAGTTACTGAGGACAACAGGGATCACCTTCTTGATGAAATACTCTGCATACTTAAAAACTGGATTTAGTTATTGTAATGTCATTCATTATCCTCTTCATATTGGCCATATCAAACCTTCCAGGTTCAATTTCCATTACATTGGCAGTGCCACATGCTGCTGCCATCCTCAGTGCAAATTCAAAATCATACTTTCTGAGAATTGCTGAAATAAATCCTCCCACCATTGAATCCCCTGCTCCAGAGGGGTTTGTTACCTCTACCCTTGGCACTCTTATCCTGTAGATATATCCATCATAAAATGCAATGGCACCTTCCTCTCCCAGAGATATAAGAACAACCTCTATCCCATCATCAGACAGGTACTTTCCTGCCTGTATAATTTCCCTTTCTGAATCAATTGTACATCCAATGTACTCCTCCAGCTCATACTTATTAAGCCTTATGAAAAAAGGCAAAGCCTCAACTGCCAGTTTCAAAGCCTCCCCCGATGTATTAAGGAATACCTTCCTTCCATATTCCTTTGCCAGAACTATCAGGTCTCTATATATGTCCTGAGGAAGCCTTGACCCCAAATGGCCGCAGGCACAGATAATGTCGTGGTCCAGTATCAGCTCCTTATACAGCTCATAGAAGGAAATTACATCATCTATGGAAAGAGAACCTCCTTCTTCCTCTATTTCTGTATACCTTCCATCCATCCCCAATATCCTTATAACATTTCTTGTTTCCCCTTTAACCTGGATAAACCTGTGGCCTATTCCCACTCTGTCCAGTTCCCTTTCTATGTACCTTCCTCCTTCGCCGCCTATGAAGCCTGCAACAGTTACCGAATCATAAAACTCCCTTATGACCTTCGCAACATTGATACCCTCTCCTCCAGGAGTTACACTGAAATCCCTGGTTTTGTAGGAACCATAAACCTTGAAATCATCAACCTTATACCATCTGTCAATAGAAGGGTTTAAATCTAATACAAGTGCCATATTATACCCCCTTTTTCAACATTATACCATATATATCCACCATTTCCCCAAAAAAATGAAAGCATCTTCCTACTTGAAGATGCTTTCCATCTGAATCAGTACTTTCTCCAGTTCATCCATGTATTTTCCGTAATCTGCCCAGTTTCCATTTCTTAAGGCTTCCTCTGCGCTGTTATACAGTTCATTGGCCCTGATTACCAGCTCCTCAATATCTCCCTCTAATCCTTCATGTATTTCCTCTGAAGGAGGTATCTCCTCAACTTCCTCTATTATGCCGAATATGTTCTCCAAAGCCTCCCTGAGGCTTTCCTTCATGACTATCTTATCCTTGAAGGATACCACTACCCTCTTCATTTCAGGAAGGCTGTTTTCACTGTCTGATTCAAGGTAAATGGGCTCCACGTATAAAAGGGAATTCTCTATTGGCACTATTACCATATTCCCCCTCAACACCCTTGAGCCCTGCTGGCTCCACAGCGTAAGCTCTTCAGATATGGCAGTATTCTGGTCAATTCTGGACTCAACCATCATAGGGCCATCTACCGTTATCCCTTTGGGGAATTTGTACAAAAACAGCTTTCCATAGTCCTCCCCATCATTTCGTGCCACAAACAGGGATGTCATGTTAGGCTTGGTCCTTGGGGTATATGGCACCGTAAGCAGAAACTCCACATCTTCCTCATCAGGCAGCTTAAACATAACGTAATTTGACTCTACCTGTAGTACATCCGACATGTACTTTTCCTGGGCTATATCCCAAAAATCCTCTTCATTGTAGAAGACCATGGGGTTGTCAATATGGTATATTCTATAGACTTCCGATTGAATGTCAAACAGGGTCTGTGGGTACCTTATATGGCTTAAAAGCCCACTTGGCATTTCCGAGGCATCTGCAAAGAGATCAGGGAATATCCTCCTATAAGTCTGTACAATTGGATCATTATCATCAAAAACATAAAAACTGGTGGTGCCGTTATATGCATCTATGACTACCTTTACGGAGTTCCTGATATAGTTAATATCAGTTTCCTTGGAAAATGGCTTTGAATATGGATATTTATCCGTTACGGTATAAGCGTCGATAATCCAGTACAGCCTTCCATCATCCTGATTCAGTACTATATAAGGGTCTTCATCGTATTCCATAAATGGAGCAATTTTGTTTACCCTGTCCATGATATTCCTGTACATTACAATTCTGCTGTCCGAGTTAATGTTGCTTGATACAAGTATCTTGTAGTTCCTCTCCCTAATGGCATAAAGAAGCCTGTTTATTCCCCTTAGCTCAATACCAGCAGTGCCTTCATACACCGTATGCTTGTTATCTGACCCTTCAGGGTAGTCAAATTCCATTTCATCTGTATTTACTATAATATAGTCGTTGGTGGATTCTCCAAAGTATATTTCAGGCCTTTTTATCTCCAAATCGGAATCGGATACAGGCGGTATGTTCTTTATAAGCAAATCAGGCTGTCCGCTGGCTGTTACTGCATTTACAGGAGATAATACTATACCATATCCATGGGTATATTTTAAGTGCTTGTTAATCCAGGTTGCAGCCTGCAGGTTCTGCTGGTCCAGTTCCCTGGCAGACAGGAATACCTGGGTGTATTTTCCGTTTACCATGTATCTGTCTATGTCCACATCATTAAATGTATAATAAAGCCTTATGGCCTGAAGCTGATTATAGGTCTGGGCTATTGGGAGGTAATCATTTATCCTTATGTTGTTTACAATGTCCATATTCTCAAACAAGTCCTCCCTGGTCAGGTCCTGGCTTACAGGAAATTCCCTTTCCTCTACATTGTCAAGCCCATAGGCCCTTTGGGTATGCTCTATATGGTATTTTATATATTTTTCCTCCTTTGATATCTCGTCAGGCTCAACTATAAACCTCTGCACAAGTCCTGCAGCCATATTTCCTATTATGGATATGGCAAACAGCACAGCTACTCCAATAACAGCCTTCCTAAAGCTCTTTCTCCTTATGGATATGAGGAATATGAAGGCATACACAAGTGAAGCAGCTGCCATGGCTCTATATACCCATAAGGTTATGTTTACATCTGTATATCCTGCCCCGAATACCACTCCTCTTTGAGAATACAAAAGCTCATATGTGTTCAGCCAAAAGTTGAGGCCCAATACCACAAATATGGCTGAGCCCAGTATTCCCAGCTGGAAAATGGCATTCTTTAGGGCCATGTTGTTTACAAACCTTGGTATCCTTCTGCTGCCAAACAGGTCATCATCCACTACATGGCTATCGCCCCTTCTAAAGCTAAATAAAAGCAGATATGCAATAAAGGTCAGCATCAGGAGCATTGCTATCAGAAAGAACAAAAGCCCTACTGCTGATTTCAAAAGTGGAAGCACAAATACATAGAAGGATATGTCGTTGTTGAATATAGGGTCCTTTATATTGAAGGATGTTCTGTTTATGAATTGCAGTATGTTAAACCAAAGGTTACTTATGAATACTTCGGAAATAATAAAGGATATAAACAAGGATACAGCCATAAACCCCCTGTTTAGCCATCTATCGTTGATTGTACTCCCATCTATTCCTGAAATCCTGTAGTGCCTTTTCTTAATGAATATGAAATAAAAATATATGAATACAGACAGCAGCACAAAAGTAGGTATGCCTATTGTAAACTGTGTCTTCAATCTCTTCAAATACGTATCTGTAAGATTAAGCTCCCTGAACCACTGATAATCGGTTATGAATTCTATGATGCTTTCAAAAGAAGCAATAAATATGATTATCAATGCTATCACAAAAGGAACTATAAAAAATCTTTTTTTCAAGTAAACATCTCCTTTCACAAAAAAAGACAGTATCGCTCTATTTCATTATACTATCTGTGGATTAAATTTACAAACTGTTTGGAAGTATTTCCTAATTAATAATTGTCATGGTTACTACAAAGGCATGATTAAAGCTTCACAATTACTTATGGACAGCTTAATGGAAGTACAAGCAGAAAAGGCATGTTTGCAGCATTGTATGGGGTTAGGTTCCTTGGAGGCATTGGGTGGTGCATTTCAATTCCTTATAGGTAGGCTAATAAATGTGGCACAAATTGTCACATTTGGTAAGATAAAAGCATTTTAATACCTTATAGGCAGGCTAATAAACGATAGCATACGATACAGAAACAACTGGGCTTTTTCAATTCCTTATAGGTAACCTGATAACCCCCATTCTGTACATTTCTGTACATTGATATTACTACATATTTAACTTCTTGTCAATTCAGTTTTGTTACATTAAGGATTATTTGCATTTTTCATTGTGATTTACACATTTTTTCAAAAAAATAATTGTCGTCGATCCCCAGGGGTTTTTGCACTACTGGAGGTCGACGACAATTGTTTAACTTCTTATATTTAGGCTCCTCCTTTTTTATAAAAAAGATAGTATAACTTAGTTTCATTATACTATCTACGAATTGACACTCCCCATGACTAAAGTCAGGGGATTCTCTGGTGATTAAACGCCAGTCCATTTCTGGTAGGCAAGTATGACCCAGAGTTAAGGGTGTGTCATCACCCCTCCCTAGGCAGGTCATATAG
>DUMS01000009.1 GCA_012839745.1 Tissierellia bacterium | reverse complement strand
TGTATTATCATATAATTCCTTAAAATGTTCCTCTGTAATCTGTAAGGTCTTATACACACCTTCTTTAATTGCAATACTGGGAACAACAATAATAAACTTGGAAAAACCATAGTTTTTATAGAGTTCAAAGATTGTCCTTAAGTAAACATAGGTCTTACCTGTACCGGTTTCCATCTCTATATCAAAATCATACTCACCGGCTTTCAGAAACTTTGTTTGTGGTAGGCCATTCCTAAGTTGGACTTCTTGTAGGTTTTTAAGTATCTCCTCTTCATCCAGCTCTAGCCTGTTACCAATACCGTTTTCGGTATCAAACAGTCCTATTTGCCCATTATAAGCCGATACAGTAAAATTAGTATTCATAGGTGTTTGGCCTCTGAACAAATCAACAACGGAAGCTATGGCCTGCTGTTGATATTCCAGGTTTTTATCAAATTTTAGCTTCATTTAGACCATACCTCCCTATATAGTTATAAATTCCTCAATTCCGCCGGATTTAAGTATCTCCTTGATATTGGTCTTGTTACTATCTGACTTAAATCCATTATCCTTAAACACAACCCTGCTGCTTTCAGGTGATAATTCCTTTGCTTTTGCCAAAATACCCCTTGCAACCTCTGTTGTAATCTCATCATCAAGGCAAATCATCAGCATGCCATAGCCAATAGAATAGACTTTCTTACCGGCAATTGTAAACTCATCAACTGGATAAGTCAGGTCAAGACCGTATTTGAGCATTATCTCATAAACAACATCAAGTTCCGTCCTGCCTTCCACAAAGTTATCTACATAATCCATTAAAGATTGCTCTAAATTATCATAATCTGGCTGCCATTTTCTGATATTTGAAGTATCGAGCTTGAACACCTTAAAGCCGATATCAAGGTTTTCTATATTCCCTTTATCTTTATATTCCTCTTTGATTTTTTCTCCTGCACGGCGAATGCGCTCTTTGCCTATCTCAGAAATATTCATATATCCAGCCTTATAAGCTTGGCTATTTTCATCTGTTGGCTCTGGGAGCTGTACCATAATAAATCTTCTATTGCCTTCGTCTTTGGCATTAAGCTGCATTACAGCATGAGCGGTAGTAGAGGAACCAGCAAAGAAATCAAGTACAATTGCCTCCCTATCTTCTTTGGTTATCATCTTTATAATATATTCTATCAGCGATACTGGTTTTGGATAGTCAAACATGCCATTTAAACCTAATGATTCCAGTTCTTTCACTGCACTTTCATTAGTACCGACATCGCTTTTTTTATTTAGTTCTATATTAATAAAATTATTGGGTGTTTTATATTTCCCCTTATCATCCATTCTTTGAAATCTTATGGAGAATTTGTCTGATTTTATTAAAAAATAAGTGCCTCTAGATATTTCTTCATTAAGAGTGTCCTGTCCCCATTTAAATTCTGCATTGATTATGACGTCATTTGCGTTCTTTCCGTCTTTTACAACCAAATCGTTCATCAATTCAACTTTCCCATATTTCCCTGCCTTAAATACACCTGACTCTATAAACGTTATATTTATAGTACCAACAGGAAAGGTCAGAGTTTTTATCGGATTGCCAGTATTCAACAAGGGAGCATCATCGTTTTCTAACTCACTGCCATAATATCTGTAATTATTCTTCTCCTTTTCATAACATAAGACAAATTCAACTGTTTTTCTAGATTTATTTGACAGTGACGGAGGTGTAGATGTTTTCGTCCACAGAAAATAGTCAACAAAATTGTCCTCTCCAAATATCTCATCACATATCTTCCTTAAATTATGCACCTCATTATCATCAATACTAATAAAAATAACGCCATCGTTTCTAAGCAAATTCCTTGCAAGCCTTAATCTTGGGTACATCATATTAAGCCAGTTAGTGTGATAGCGGCCACTGGTTTCTGTATTTGTGCTTATTTCCTTGCCACTATCGTCTACCTGTCCTGTAATTTTTTTGTAGTTTTCAATACTATCATGAAAATCATCCTTATAAACAAAATCTTTTCCTGTATTGTAAGGTGGATCAATGTATATCACTTTAATCTTCCCATAGTAGCTTTTTTGTAAGAGCTTTAATACTTCCAAGTTATCGCCTTCTATGTAAAGGTTTCGAGTTGTATCCCAGTTTTTACTTTCCCCCTTACATGGTCTTAGTGTTCCTAGCGAAGGTGTCTGAGATAAACGCAAGGATCGCCCTTTACCGTTCCAGATAAAGTTATAGCGTTCGTTACTATCTTCCACATATTCACCCAAAACCTGTTTCAGCTTTTCAAAATCCACCTTTCCATCTGTAACAACTTCAGGGAATATAGTCATTAGCTTCTTAATATTTTCTTCCGCTATGTCAGGACTTTTTCCTGTAAGAGTTATCTCTTTCACTTTTTATCTCCTCCAAGTAACTGATTTTTACTCTGTTCCAATCTCTTAACCTCTGTTGGAATGAAATACTATCTAAGATTTTTAAATCATAAGAGTATGAATTATAACTGTGGAAAAAGTTTACTTCAACTAATATTTCTACTTAACAATAAAGGTGAGTTATATTAATCTATATATATAAAGCTTAGTTATAATGTAAATATATCATTATAACCATATTCCCTCAATCTCATATATGTAATTACATTCCATTTGTTTAATAATTATCTATAATATTGCCTGATTATTTAATTATAAAATAGATAAGTTACATGGATATGAAAATGATAAATAGAGCCAATAGAAAGGGGTAAGATTTTGGATAGAAAGATCGTGCTTATTATAGAGGATGATGACAGTTTGCGCTCTGGGCTTTTATTAGCTTTGGAACAGGATTCAATCAGCACCATCGGAGCAGCCTCTCTTCAGGAAGGAAAAAAATTATTGAAATTAAATCGTGTTGATCTGATTGTTTTAGATTGCAATCTTCCAGATGGTAATGGGATTGATTTCTGTCGTGAATTCCGGAAAAGTTCCAATATCCCAATCATTTTTCTTACTGTAAATGATGCAGAAATTGAGATTGTATCTGCCTTTCGGGTAGGTGCAACCGACTATGTTACAAAGCCATTTTCCATTATGGTTCTTCGCGAGCGGATTAATGCGGCATTAAGGCGGTTTGATGGATACGGCAACATTTATTCCGATGATACCTACTACTTTAATTTTGACCTTATGGAATATAAGGTTAATGGTTCTAATGTAATCCTAAGTACAGTTGAGCAAAAAATACTTAAACTTCTTGTCATGAATCGGAATATGATTCTTCCAAGGGAGCACCTCATTGAAACTGTCTGGTCGGTCAATGGAGACTTTATCGATGACAATGCCTTAACCGTCGCTGTAAAACGCCTACGTCAAAAGATAGGTGCCAATGCTATTAAAACAGTGTATGGCCTAGGCTATATGTGGGAAGGAAGCAAGAAATGATGACCATCGTTTTTATCTCTATAATGATTACTTTATCTGTGGTATACTTCATCCTGTCACAATACTTCATCGGCCATGTTCTTTTGCTTGGAGCTTATTTAATTTTAGTGCTTTTATCATCTATTACATATATGCTACTGGTGAAACATCAAAATGCCAGCTTAATCCGCAGGCTAAACGACTTATTCGATAAAATTGACTATAAACCTGATTACACAGATAATGAACTGTCTAGTCTGGAGCAAAAACTATATACCCTGATAAAATCCCATAAAGCCATCACAGAGCAAATAGAAAGAGAAAAGGAGCAAATGAATAGCTTAATCTCCGATGTGGCACATCAGGTTAAGACACCTCTATCCAATATCATTATGTATACAGATCTTATGCTGGAGAATAAATCCACTGATGATGATAAACCTGAAAAAATACGCATGCAAGCAGAAAAACTCCGCTTTCTCATCGACGCCTTAATCAAGATAAGCCGCTGTGAGAAGGGTTTAATTACCGGAAATCTAAAGATATATCAACACAATATCAAGGAACTCTTAACAAGAGCAGTATCAGATATACTACCTGCTTCCAGGCAAAAAAACATCACGATCTATACTAATTGTGATCCTAAGTTGACAGCCTTCTTCGATATGAAATGGACATCGGAAGCTATATACAACATCCTTGACAATGCAGTAAAATACTCCAATGCAAATAGTATAATTAATATCAAAACAACTCCTTATGAGTTCTTTGTCAGAATTGATATCACAGATTCAGGTATGGGAATACCGGAGAATGAACAGGCTGATATATGGAAACGCTTCTATCGTGGAAAGCTAGTAAATACAGAAAATGGTGTTGGAATAGGTTTATACTTAACAAAGGAGATCCTTACCAGCCAGCATGGTTACATTGAAGTTGCAAGCAAACCCGGAAAGGGAAGTACATTTTCCGTTTACCTCCCACGAACACAGATATAATGAGGAAAATGTGACAAAACTGTTAGTTTCAAGTTATATTCTGGTTAGTTTTGCATGATACAATTTAAATCAAAACAGATACCAATAAATTTAGGAGGATGTATCATGTTGATAGAAGCGAGGAACCTAACGAAAATATACGGGAGTGGGGAAACAAAGGTTTGCGCATTGAAAGATGTAAGCTTATGTATTGACCGTGGGGAATTTGTCTCCATTGTGGGTACTAGCGGAAGCGGCAAAAGCACCCTTCTACACTTGCTTGGAGGTCTGGATGAACCAACCTCTGGACAGGTCCTCATAGGCGGCAATGACATATATCGTATGAAACAGGACGAGCTGACAGTCTTTCGTAGGCGATGCGTAGGGTTTGTATTTCAGGATTTTAATCTTATACCTATCCTGAATGTATATGAAAATGTAATACTGCCTTTACAGTTGGATGGCTGCAAACCAGATAAGGATTACATAGAAAGTCTCCTTACTACCCTGGGTATTTCTGAGAAAAGGTATTACCTGCCCAGTCAGCTATCTGGAGGCCAGCAGCAAAGGGTTGCTATTGCAAGGGCTTTGGCTACCAGACCCGAGATCGTATTGGCGGATGAGCCCACTGGTAACCTGGACAGCAAAACCAGTCTTGAAGTTGTTCTGCTCTTGAAACTTTTAAATGAAAAATACGCACAAACCATTGTGATGATAACCCATAACGAAGCAATTGCACAAACTGCAAAGAGAATAATACGAATTGAAGATGGCAGGATTGTAACAAATCAGGTGAATGAACATATAGATCAGAGCTTCCCCATGGAACAAAAGGGAGGGAGCTGTTATGACTAACCCTGTTTTTCAACTTGCCTGTAAAATGCTGCAAGCAAACAAAAGAAAGTATATCATCATTGGGGTTGCTATCATATTGACAGCGGTACTATTTACCACAGTCATTTCTATTACAGTCCAGATAAGCCAGGCAGAAGAAATCTCAAAGCAATTAGCAGCTGGTTCAAATTTTCATGCCAAAATAAGCCAGATATCCAAAGAACAAGCTGATAAAATTTCCTCCCATGGTCTAGTCAAAGAAGTATTTATAGTTTCCGAAGGAACCAACATTTATACTAATCCTTCCATGGCAGAGAAAAATGCCCCTTCTCTAATTGCCTGTGATGATTCCAATATCCTATCCCATATGTTTAGGCAAATAGTAGAAGGTCACTACCCACAGAGCAAAAATGAAATATTATTAGACAAGGATTTCCTATATCAGTTGGATAATGAGGCAACTATCGGCATGGAGATTACCTTATATATAGAGAAAAATGGAATTGTGACTCCGCAAAATTATATCCTTAGCGGTATCTTAGAACGTAATGTGGATAAAAGAGCAAGTAGGGTAGCATTTACCAAGGAGACCTATGAAGATAATTTAACCGCATATTTGATATTTCATAACAGTATTAACATAGAAGGTAAGGTAGCCAGACTTACGTCCGACCTAAAACTGAATGGTATAACAGATATCAATGATGCTTATCTCCTATCAAGGAGAGAATCATTATCTATGGAATCAATATCACTGTTTATATTTGCGGTTTTGATGGTATTTTTCTGCGGTTTCCTGCTCATATATAATATTTATTCCATAATGCTGATACAGGACATTGGGTTCTACGGTTTGCTTAAAACCATTGGAACCACAGGAAAACAGTTAAAAAGGCTAGTATTGACTCAGGTTACTGTCATATATGCATTTTCAATTCCAATTGGGCTTATAGGTGGTTACTTTATTGGCTGGAGGGTACTCTCACCAATCTTTATGTCTTTACAGGGAGTAATCTACCATTACGAGTTTCATCCTTTTATCATAATTTTTACAGCCATCACTACCTATCTGACAGCACTTTTTTCTGCATTACTACCTGTTAAGAAGATAAGAAACATATCTTGCATAGAGGCAATGAGGAAAGAGTATAAGACACATATGAAAGCCCGCACAAAGCATTCTCATATGGGGGCAAAACCATGGCGTATGGCTTTATCCAATCTACGCAGGAATCCTAAAAGAACCATAATTATGATAGCATCCATTGTGTTATCCATTACCCTGTTTCAGTTTAGCTATATGTTAGTAGAACTTATCTCTGAGAATTCTGATATTCAAGTTGCTGAATTCTGCATTTATGATACCGAAGAAAGTATAGTATATGACTTTTTTATGGAAGGCGAACATCACTATTCTACAAATAATAAAAAGCTATCAGACAGCATGATAGATACGATAAAAGAATTGAAAGGGGTTACAAAGGTTATTCCAATTTACACTACCACAAAAAAGGTAGCAGTTAAAGAAATGGTAGCAAACTTTATTACAGAGCAAAATGACATAAGGGTAGGACCGGATGTTTTAGAGCGTATCAGGAATTCAACTCTGGTTAGAGATAGAAGTATAGTATATTTCTACGGAATACCTGAGGATGGGCTGGAATATCTTGAGGAGTCCATATTGACAGAAGGTACTAAAAATTCCTTTGATAAGGACAGATTTTGTAAGGGAGGATATGCTTTGGTAAATTCCATAAAGGAAAAAGACCAGTATCTATCCTATTATTTCCCCGGTGATGAGCTTTCACTGGACTTTTTAAAGAAGAATTATCAAGTGATGGCTATAGGCAAGCCTGGACGTGGACCTATTAGGAAACTAGCAGGCATCTACTCCTACCCTCTAGTATCCCTGGATATCTATCTGTCCTATGAAGATTTCACAGATGAATTTGATGATTATGACATTATGGCGATTAATGTATTTACAGCTGATGGATATGAGGATACAGTAAAAGAGCAGCTAAAATCATTAAACCTCAATCCTACTGTAGTTATTAGGGATAAAAGGGAGCAGATAACTGAATTTGAAAAGCGAATGGCTTCCATACAGATTGTAGGCTACAGCTTAAGCTTTATCGTATTCTTTATAGGCATATTAAACTATCTCAATACCATGATCTGCAGTATCCATGAAAGAAAAAAAGATATGGCCCTCCTTCAAATCGTAGGTATGACAAATGCTCAACTAAAATCTATGCTCCGTTGGGAAAACATATACTATATCGGATTTACTATCCTACTTAGCAACTTTTTTAGCTTGCCCGTACTTAAGTTTATTTTTAGAAAGCTATTGCATGAAAGTATTGCAATTGATGCATTCCTCATCATAGGAATGTCAGTATCCCTTATTATCCTTGCTTCTATTACATTAACAGCTGTTTGTCGAAATATACAAAGGAAAAAACCAATTGAACGACTTCGATTCAGTTGATTTTAAATCTCACGGAACTTCATATATGAATATATAATCAAGGCACCTTAACTTATATTGTGAATAAGGTGCCTTGTATAATATGTTAACTCAAATATCAAAACTTACTTTATTTTGTCTATAGGTGTATAGGTATTTAGCCCCTAACCAATAATGTTTGCCTGAAATCCTGCTGCTCCCTCTTATTTCCGAAATCCTCGAAATCTCAATTGATTCTCTTTTAACCCCCAGGAAGTCAATAATATTAAGTGCAGTATATTCTAATGGAAAAAAACAGTTTAATGTGACGCATATGGTAAGCAACCACGTAAACGGCAACGGAACTGGACATTCTTTACTTATGCTTTACAGGATGAGCTTATTACTACTTTGCTTCTATTCCAGTGGTATTCAATATGATTTGCTATTTCAATTGCTATATCAAGTCCCTGTTAACTTCCCTATTACTTCAACTGGTCCAGTTTACGATTTTCCAAAAAAAATGCACTCGTGGAATAAACCTTCAAAATGTAAATTGCCTAAAAAACATAAAAAGGAGGTTTATTCACAAGTGCAATTTAATTTTTCATACAATGTTACACAGTCAATGTAGCTTAAGTTGATAAAATCAATAATCATTTTTCTGAGTTTTCATCATTCCCTTGTTAAGCGCGAAAAATAAGATACTCTTTCCTTTTCAAGTTATAATCCTTTGACATATCTTTTACACAATCTCAATCCTATACTCTCTCATCCAGATATCAACTTGTATTAAATATGCCATTAACTGTACGCCTGTCATAAGCTGACCATACCAAGGCATTGAAATCGTCTTTCCATCGGAATCTATAATCTCCTGTACCTTTTGCTTGTTAATCAGCTGCACCAATGGAGAGTTGGAATCATTCAGTATATTTTGCAATCTTGACTTAACTGCATTCAAATATTTTGGATTGTGAGTTTTCGGATATGGGCTTTTTTTACGCGATATAATCTTGTCTGGCAGAATACCCTTCATGGCCTCCCTCACAATTCCTTTCTCTCTGTTGTTAAGCGACTTAATACTCCAAGGCATATTAAAGGCGTACTCTACCAAGCGATGGTCGCAGAATGGAACTCTTACCTCAAGTCCGTTGTACATGCTCATTCTATCCTTTCTGTCCAGCAATGTCTGCATAAACCAATTCAGATTCAGCATAAACAGTTGTCTCATGCGAATTTCAAATTCTCCCTCACCTGGCAATGTATCCGTTTTGTTTACAGTATCGCTGTACTGCTGTTTTACATATTCTTCGCCATCCACCAGCAAGCCTTCTTTTAAAATGCCTTGCCTTAAATCCAAAGATTGAGACCAAGGAAAGGTATCTTTGAATAAAATGTCCCTATTGTGATACCATGGATAACCACCGAATATTTCATCAGCACATTCGCCAGAAACTGCAACGGTAAACTTCTTTTTTATTTCCCTACAAAATAGGAGTAATGAAGAATCCACATCTGCCATGCCAGGCAAATCACGGGCAAGCACTGCATCATCCAAATATTTTTCCAAATCTTCATTATCAAGCAATACTTCATGGTGCTGTGATGCTATTTCATTTACCATCATCTGAATATATTCTTCATCTGAATTTGGTTGAAAAATACTTTTTACAAAATATTGCTGATTGTCTATATAGTTAACCGAATAAGTATGAAGCCTTCCTTTGTTATCAGATAAATAAATATCAGAAGCTATTTTTGAAATAATACTAGAATCAAGTCCTCCGGACAAGAAACAGCATAATGGCACATCGGATACTAACTGGCGCTTAACCGCATCGGTGATTAAAAAACGAGTCTTTTCAATGGTGGTTTTGACATCATCTGTATGTTCATTAGCCTTTAAACTCCAATAATTACGGATCTTCCATCCTAGGTTTTTTTTAAATACCAAAAACTCTCCAGGTTTTAATTCTGTCACACCCTTGATAACTCCTTTACCGCTTGTTCTGCCTGGGCCCAACAGAAATATTTCCTTTAGGCCATCATTATCAATTCTAGGCTTAACTAAGGGATTTGCCAACAGGGTTTTTAGCTCGGAGCCAAAAATAATTCCATCAGAATAGGTATATACAAATAGCGGCTTTACCCCCATTCTGTCGCGGGCCAAAAACAAAGTTTTGCTTGTATCATTCCAAACCCCAAAAGCATAAATACCATTCAGCTTTTCCAGACATGATTCGCCCCAATGAATAAATGCTGTCAGCAGAACTTCAGTATCAGAATGTCCTCGGAAGTGATATCCAAAAGATAGAAGCTCATCTCGGAGCTCATTTGTATTATAAAGCTCTCCGTTATAAACAATGGTATAGCTGGTATTGCCTTTTTTTATTGTCATTGGCTGTATGCCATTTTCAGGGTCAATAACAATGAGCCTTCGATGCATCAAGCACACGTTCTCTTTAAGATAAATGCCTTGGGCATCAGGCCCTCTGCGCACCAATGTACCTGTCATTTTATTTATAGTATCCACATATTTTCTTAAATCTCTATTATAATCAATCCAACCTGCAATTCCACACATAGATACCCTCCTAAAAAAGACTCCATTCATGATGACGTCTTTGTCATCGATATCTATATTCTATGCATTGTCTTCCAAGATTGTTTCTTTATGAATAGCTCTTTTTTATGTTTTAAAAACACAAAAAATAAAAAAATTGGTTTTCACTATTATGTTGGTATCCTAACCAATTTGGACAATCGCACACTAATATAGCGCAATAAATGCAAGTAGGAGGTTGGCTAAATTGTATTTATGTATTCCCTTTTGAGGACAAAACTAAAAAAAATTAAGACATTGGAATCATTAGTGAATTTTTTTTTTCAAAATTATGGAGATGAATTTGCTATGGATAATTATAAATTCGGAAACATGATAGCACTGTTGCGAAAAGAACGTTTCACCACAGGCGGTACCCAAGCTGTAATAACCTGCTGGGCCACCTAACGTATTACAGGCTGGTATTTAGTAATTACTCCCCTTTAATTTTCAACAGTTCATCCATATCCTTCTTAATCAATGGAGACATGCTGTCCTTATACTCGGTTTATCATCATGCAGCTGGGCAAGGATACCTGGAAGTATATTTTTTAGTTTCCCCCTTTCATCCCATCTCGCCTGAGCACAACATAAAGTAAATCCACGTATTCTCACGTATGAATTCTTTGCATTCATCAATTCTGAAAAATCGTCAAAATAGGAATAGTATTCTTCTGATGTAGCCGATTTTGCTATAATCTCCTTTAACATAGCATACGCCTTTTTATCATCTTTATCTCTCAGTACTTTCATTATATCGTTCATCAAATATACTCCCCCTTTCTAGCCATTCAATCCACTCACTTAATTTGAGTTTATATCACAACCTGTGCAGATATACTTTCATTTAAAATAGCTGAGCTATTACTGCATAACCCTTATATCTGAAAAAACATGGAAATACACTACTTTTTTGCACTCATTTATCTTTTTTTACATCAACACCACACACTCCACATGGGTAGAGTTGATGGAAATGATGCCTGTGGGTGATTTTTTGTAGCATCTGTTCGAGGAAACATATCAATAATTAAAATGTGAATTAGATAAAATATCTAAATAGCAATTCCACTGTTAGGGCTAATTATCTGTTACGTTATAAAATCTTCCTTGCTTACTTGATGAAAGAATCAAAACACTTCGGCAATATCTCGAACAGTATCTAATGCCCCTAATTGGGAGTCGGTTTTTAATGTTTAAATGTTAACCCATATCCTATAATTTAATCCATAATAACAATTCTTTTTTCAGATTTTGACCTTTTTACATCTATAATCCTTTGATTTTCAGAACCACGGAATTTCAGGAGAAGATTTCGCTTATCTAATTCAAACCTGCCATCCACAAGTATATCGGTTTCATTCAGCAATTCCTCCCAGCCCTTATGTCTGGATGAATTGCTAATGATATATTCATATGTATAGCCGGTGTAAGTCATTACATTAAGG
>DUMS01000049.1 GCA_012839745.1 Tissierellia bacterium | reverse complement strand
TGTTCAATACCAGTGTTATTGCTGCTGTCAATGTTGTCTTACCATGGTCTACGTGGCCTATTGTTCCTATATTTACGTGAGGCTTAGTTCTTTCAAATTTAGCTTTTGCCATCTTCTATTCCTCCTTGATAAATTATTTATTACCTAATACTTTTTCTGAAATATTACTTGGTACTTGAGCATAATGATCAAATTGCATTGTATAAACTGCTCTACCTTGAGTCTTGGAACGAAGGTCAGTAGCATATCCAAACATTTCTGCCAAAGGTACGAATGCCCTTACTACCTGTACGCCTTCTCTTGACTCCATACCTTCAATTCTACCACGTCTAGAATTAATATCTCCTATTACATCACCCATATATTCTTCAGGCACAATTACTTCAACTTTCATTATTGGCTCTAACAGTATTGGCTTTGCTTTTGCCATAGCTTCCTTAAATGCCATGGAACCTGCAATCTTAAATGCCATTTCTGAAGAGTCTACCTCATGGTATGAACCGTCATAGAGGGTTACCTTAACATCTACTACAGGATATCCTCCAAGTATACCTGATTGCATAGCTTCCTGGATTCCATTGTCTACTGCTGGTATATATTCCTTTGGTATAGCTCCTCCTACAATCTGGTTGACGAATTCATATCCCTTACCTGGCTCCTGTGGCTCAACTCTTATCTTAACATGACCATATTGACCACGACCGCCAGATTGCCTTACATACTTGGTATCTGCCTCTGATGGTATGGAAATTGATTCTCTATAAGCTACCTGTGGATTTCCAACATTGGCTTCTACCTTAAATTCTCTCAGAAGCCTATCTACAATTATATCCAAATGCAGCTCTCCCATACCGGCAATGATGATTTGGCCTGTTTCTTCATTTGTAAATGTTTTAAATGTAGGGTCTTCTTCTGCAAGTTTTGCTAATGCCATTGTCATCTTTTCCTGACTTGCCTTAGTCTTTGGTTCTATAGCAACTTCAATAACAGGGTCTGGGAATTCCATTGACTCCAATATTATTGGATTGTTTTCATCACATAATGTATCTCCTGTAGTTGTAAATTTAAGTCCTACAGCTGCTGCTATATCTCCAGCATATACTTCATCAATTTCCTCTCTCTTGTTGGCATGCATTCTAAGAATACGGCCAATTCTTTCCTTTTTGCCTTTTGTAGGATTATATACATAAGAACCTGCTTTAAGAGTTCCTGAATACACTCTAAAGTATGCTAATTTTCCTACATATGGGTCTGCTACAATTTTAAATGCTAATGCAGCGAAGGGTTCATCGTCAGATGGATGTCTTTCCAGAGTTTCCTCGCCATCATCATCAAATCCCTTAATGGCTGGAATATCCGCTGGTGATGGCAGTAAATCCACAATAGCATCCAATAGAGGTTGAACTCCCTTATTCTTATATGAAGAACCGCATAAAACAGGAATTAATTTTACACTAATAGTTGCAGCTCTTAATGCTTTTTTAATTTCTTCAGGAGAAATTTCTTCTCCTTCCAGGTATTTCATCATTAATTCTTCATCATATTCAGCTACATTTTCCAATAATTTTTCCCTATATTCTTCTGCTAAGTCCCTTAAATCCTCTGGTATTTCAACTATATCAATTTCCTGGCCAAGGTCATCCTTGTAAATTCTGGCATTCATTTCAATTAAATCAATTATGCCTACGAAACTATCTTCTTTTCCTATGGGTAACTGTATGGGGACAGGGTTGGCTTTTAGTCTTTCTTTGATCATGTCCACTACTCTGTAGAAGTTTGCTCCAATTATATCCATCTTGTTGACGAAAGCCACTCGAGGAATATGATATTTATCAGCTTGCCTCCAAACTGTTTCTGATTGAGGTTCTACTCCACCTTTTGCGCAGAATATGGCTACTGCACCATCTAACACTCTTAGGGATCTTTCTACTTCTGCAGTAAAATCCACGTGCCCTGGCGTATCAATAATATTAATTCTGTGATTTTTCCAGTGACAAGTAGTAGCAGCAGATGTAATGGTGATTCCTCTTTCCTGTTCTTGCTCCATCCAATCCATTTGGGCAGCACCTTCATGAGTTTCTCCTATCTTATGGATTTTCCCTGTATAGAATAGTATTCTCTCTGTGGTAGTTGTTTTCCCTGCATCGATATGGGCCATTATTCCTATGTTTCGTGTTCTTTCTAACTGAAATTCTCTAGGCACAAATTTTCCTCCTTCCTGAATGTATGTCCCCTCCTACGTCTTCTTGTACGAGAATCATAGAACTACCATCTGTAGTGTGCGAATGCCTTATTTGCTTCAGCCATCTTATGAGTATCTTCTTTCTTCTTAACACTTGCTCCAGTATTATTGGCTGCATCCATGATCTCTTTAGCCAGTCTTTCCTTCATTGTCTTTTCTCCTCTAGTCCTTGCATATGCTACAAGCCAACGGATTCCTAGAGTTTCTCTTCTTTCAGGTCTTACTTCTACTGGAACCTGATATGTTGCACCACCTATACGTCTGGCTTTAACCTCTAGAACTGGCATTACATTGTTTAAAGCCTTGTAGAAAACTTCCAATGGATCTTCGCCAGTTTTTTCTGCTACCATTTCAAATGCACCATATACAATTTTCTGTGCAATTCCTTTTTTGCCATCCAGCATTACCTTGTTGATTAATTTAGTAACAACCTTATCATTGTATATAGGGTCTGGTGATACTTCTCTTTTTGCTACATATCCTTTTCTTGGCACTTTGCTTCCCTCCTTAACTATCAAAAGTAAATCACAGGTACTCGACAGAAATTCTGCCGTTGTGCACACTAATGCATCTATATTAAATGGAATAATTCCATTGCATTATTGCACAATTATTTTTTACCTCTCTTAGCTCCATACTTGGATCTGCCTTGTTTTCTATTTGCAACTCCAGCAGCGTCCAATGTACCTCTAATAACATGGTATCTAACTCCTGGTAGGTCCTTAACTCTTCCACCTCTTATAAGAACAACGCTGTGTTCTTGCAGGTTGTGTCCAATCCCAGGGATATAAGCGTTTACTTCTGCTCCATTTGTAAGTCTAACCCTTGCAATCTTTCTTAAAGCTGAGTTAGGCTTCTTAGGAGTAACAGTTCTTACTACTGTACAAACTCCTCTTTTTTGAGGTGAATTACCTTCAGTTGTTTCCTTCTTTAAGGAGTTGTAGTTAAATCCTAATGCTGGGGATTTGGATTTGTATTCTACCTTTTTCCTACCTTTTTTAATTAATTGGTTAATTGTTGGCATTTGTGCACCTCCTTTGCATTGCTTTTATTTTAATAAAGCAGCGCTTGCTGCATTTACATCTATGTTGCATTGCTGTCCCAGTTTCTTCATGCTATCTACATATATTATCTCGATTCCTTTTTGGTTGCAGAGTTCTATTATTTCCTTTGTTACTCTGATGTCAGCATCTTTTGCAATATATACCTTTTCTGCCTTGTCATTCAATAATGCCCTTTTTACCTGCTTTGTTCCAACTACCCTTTTGCCTGCCTCTATAGACACATTCATGAGTTTCCCCTCCTCATTAAACATTTTAAAGATTATGTGGCTAAAAGCCACATAATCTTAATGTTTTCAAAGAGTTAACTTCATTTTTACGCACTTATATATTTTATCATCACTCATTTTTGGTGTCAACAGTATTTTCTTCCTTTGTGTCAGTTTCTTCCCCTTCTAACACCACTTCTATATTCTTGTATCTCTTCATTCCGGTTCCTGCAGGAATTAATTTACCTATTATTACATTTTCCTTAAGCCCTATTAGATTATCTTCTTTTCCTTTAATTGCTGCATCAGTTAGTACTCTGGTAGTTTCCTGGAAGCTTGCTGCAGATAAGAAAGAATCAGTAGCAAGGGATGCTTTAGTAATTCCTAATAGAGCCCTTTTTCCTACAGCAGGCTCTAGACCATTAGCTATAGCCTTTTGATTTATTTCCTCAAAGTCGTGCAGATTTACTAAGCTTCCTGGTAACAATTCAGTATCCCCTGCATCTTCAATCTTAACCTTTCCTAACATCTGCCTTACTATTATTTCAATGTGCTTATCGTTAATATCTACTCCTTGAAGCCTGTATACTCTTTGAACTTCTTTTACTAAGTAGTTTTGAACTCCCTGAACTCCTTTAATCTTCAAAATATCATGTGGATTTACAGAACCCTCTGTTATTTCGTCTCCAGCTTCAAGGAAATCTCCATCCTTTACCTTCAGCCTTGAACCATAAGGAATAGTGTATGTTCTGCTTTCCCCGTCTCTAGATGTAACTACTACTTCCTTTCTCCTCTTGGTGTCGTTAATCTTGACTTCGCCTGATATTTCAGTAATAATAGCCAAGCCTTTTGGTTTTCTCGCTTCAAACAGCTCTTCAACTCTAGGCAAACCTTGAGTAATATCATTTCCTGCAACTCCACCGCTATGGAATGTACGCATTGTAAGCTGAGTACCAGGCTCTCCTATGGATTGAGCTGCAATAGTTCCTACAGCTTCGCCTACATTTACAGGATCACCAGTTGCTAGATTTCTTCCATAGCAATGGGCACATACTCCATGGCGGGTCTTGCAGCATAGCACAGACCTTACTTTAACTTCCTTGATTCCTGCTTTTTCTATTTTTTCTGCATGGTCTTCCATAATCATTTCGCCCTTATTGACTATTATTTCACCTGTTTCAGGATTTATAACGTCTTCAGCACAATATCTGCCGATTATTCTATCCTTCAGGTCTTCTATGACTTCCTTGCCATCCATAAAAGCTCTGGCTACTATATATTCATCAGTTCCACAGTCTTCTTCTCTTACTATTACGTCCTGGCTGACATCAACTAACCTTCTGGTCAGGTATCCTGAGTCCGCAGTTCTCAATGCAGTATCTGCAAGGCCCTTTCTGGAACCGTGGGTGGATACGAAGAACTCCAACACATCCAGCCCTTCTCTAAAGTTGGACTTAATAGGAATTTCCACAGTCTTTCCTGTAGCGCTGGCCATTAATCCTCTCATTCCTGCCAGCTGTCTTATCTGGTTCTTGCTACCTCTTGCTCCGGAATGGGCCATTATGAATATGTTGTTCATCCTGTCCAGGCTCTTCATCAGGGCTTCTGTAACCTCTTCAGTGGTCTTGTTCCATATTTCAATTACCTTTTCATATCTCTCTTCATCTGAAATTAATCCTCTTCTGTAGGATTTTTCAAACTTATCTACTTCTTCTTCAGCTTTGCTTATTAGCTCTTCCTTTTCTTTTGGTACAATAACGTCTTCCATGCTGATGGTAATAGCGCCTTTTGTTGAATACTTGAATCCCAGTTCCTTGATTTCATCCAATACTGCAGCTGTTACAGTATTTCCGTGTTTTATATAGCATTTTTCCACTATTGTTCCTAATACCTTCTTATCCACCAGCGTATCTATTTCAAGGGAATACTTATCCACACTTCTGTCTACAAATCCTAAATCCTGAGGAATATGCTCATTGAATATAAATCTTCCAACAGTGCTTTCTACCAATACTCCTCTATCATTTTTATCCAATTTCCTTCTTACCTTTACTCTTGCATGTATTCCAACATATCCATTGTAATATGCCTTAAGCATTTCGTCATAATCCATGAATATCTTGCCTTCCCCAGGTTCCCCGGGATTTTCCACAGTCAGATAATAGCTTCCCAGTACCATGTCCTGAGTTGGAGTTGTTATTGGCTTTCCATCCTTTGGTGCCAGTATGTTGTTTACAGATAGCATCAAAAGCCTTGCTTCAGCTTGTGCCTCAGCAGATAGAGGAACGTGTACAGCCATTTGGTCTCCGTCGAAGTCTGCGTTGTATGCGGTACATACCAGAGGATGAAGTTTTATAGCCTTTCCTTCTACCAGTACTGGCTCAAATGCCTGAATTCCCAGCCTGTGAAGTGTAGGTGCTCTGTTTAAAAGCACTGGATGGTCTTTTATAACATCTTCAAGTACGTCCCATACTACAGGCTTCATTCTCTCTACCATTCTCTTGGCAGATTTAATGTTGTGGGCATATTGTTCCTGTACAAGCTTTTTCATTACAAAAGGCTTAAACAGCTCTAACGCCATTTTCTTAGGAAGACCGCACTGATAGAATTTAAGCTCTGGCCCTACAACTATAACGGAACGGCCTGAATAGTCAACCCTTTTTCCAAGCAGGTTCTGTCTGAATCTGCCCTGTTTCCCCTTAAGCATGTCAGACAGGGATTTTAAAGGCCTGTTTCCAGGCCCTGTTACAGGCCTTCCTCTTCTTCCATTGTCAATTAGGGCATCTACTGCTTCCTGAAGCATCCTTTTTTCATTTCTGACTATAATATCTGGTGCCCCTAAGTCCAATAGCCTCTTTAAGCGGTTATTTCTGTTGATTACTCTTCTATAAAGGTCATTTAAGTCTGATGTTGCAAATCTTCCTCCGTCTAATTGAACCATAGGCCTTAAATCAGGTGGTATCACCGGTATTACATCCAGTATCATCCACTCTGGCCTGTTTCCCGAGGTTCTAAAGGCTTCTATAACTTCCAGCCTTCTTATGATTCTTATCTTCTTCTGGCCGGTGGCATCCTTAAGCTGCATTCTCAAATCTGCGGATTCCTTTTCCAGGTCAATCTTTGCCAATAGTTCCTTAATGGCTTCTGCTCCCATGGAAGCCTTAAACTTATTTCCATACTTTTCTAAGGCTTCCCTATATTCTCCCTCAGTTAAAAGCTGTTTTTCATATAATGGGGTATCTCCAGGGTCTGTTACTATATAGGAGGCAAAATACAACACTTTTTCCAGGGACCTTGGAGACATATCCAATATAAGTCCCATTCTGCTTGGTATTCCTTTAAAATACCATATATGGGATACAGGGGCAGCCAGTTCAATATGCCCCATTCTCTCCCTTCTAACCTTTGACTTGGTTACTTCAACTCCGCATCTATCACAGACAACTCCCTTATATCTTACTCTTTTGTACTTACCACAATGGCATTCCCAATCTTTTACAGGTCCGAATATCTTTTCACAGAAAAGCCCTTCCTTTTCTGGCTTCAAAGTCCTGTAGTTAATTGTTTCAGGCTTCTTAACTTCTCCCCTTGACCATTGTCTTATCTTTTCAGGGGATGCAAGACCAATTTTAATTGAATCAAAAGTATTTAATTCAAACAAGGAGCTTTCTCTCCTTTCTATAATAAAATTCTAATGTTGCCAATCCTAAACTTAAACTAGATCATCATCGTCTACATCTTCAAAGTAGTCCGCATCAAAGTCCTCATCAGGTTCTTCTTCCAAATCCTCTTCTTCTTCATCCATTATAAATCTTTCTGCCATTTCTTCATCAGTTTCTTCGTCTTCCAGATACCTATTGTCTATAAATTCATCGCCTGTCAATTCCAAATCCTGATCATCATCGATGGATTCCTTGATTTCTATTTCATCATCTTCTTCACTTAATACTTTTACATCCAAAGCCAGGCTCTGCAGCTCTTTTATTAAAACCTTGAATGATTCTGGTATTCCTGGTTCAGGAATATTTTCTCCCTTTACAATGGCCTCATAGGTTTTAACCCTGCCAACTACGTCATCAGATTTAACTGTAAGTATTTCCTGAAGGGTATGTGCTGCACCATATGCTTCCAGAGCCCAAACCTCCATCTCTCCAAATCTCTGCCCTCCAAATTGAGCCTTTCCTCCAAGAGGCTGCTGTGTTACCAAGGAGTAAGGGCCAGTAGAACGGGCATGTATTTTATCATCAACTAAGTGATGCAGTTTCAGCATATACATATATCCCACAGTAACTGGGTTATCAAAATATTCTCCAGTTCTTCCGTCCCTTAGCATTATCTTTCCGCTCTTAGGATATCCAGCCATTTCAAGTGCCTCTATTATATCCTGGTCAGTTGCACCGTCAAATACAGGTGTTGCTACATACCAGCCAAGCTTTTTAGCTGCCAATCCCAAGTGAACTTCCAGTACCTGCCCTAAATTCATTCTTGATGGTACTCCCAGTGGATTCAATACAACCTGGACTGGTGTCCCATCTGGCAGGAAAGGCATATCCTCTTCTGGAAGAATCCTGGATATAACACCCTTGTTTCCATGGCGTCCACACATTTTGTCTCCTACGTTTATCTTCCTCTTAGTAGCTACATATACTCTTACAACTTTATTGACTCCAGGGGATAATTCATCTCCATTTTCTCTTGAGAAAATCTTAACATCTACAACTATTCCGCTTTCACCGTGTGGCACTCTCAGGGATGTATCCCTTACTTCTCTTGCCTTTTCTCCAAATATGGCTCTTAAAAGCCTTTCTTCAGCTGTCAGCTCCGTTTCTCCCTTTGGAGTTACTTTTCCAACCAATATATCTCCGGATTCTACTTCAGCACCTATTCTTACAATTCCATTTTCATCCAGGTCCTTCAGCATGTCTTCTCCTACATTTGGAATATCTCTTGTAATCTCCTCAGGTCCAAGTTTGGTATCCCTTGCTTCTGACTCATGCTCTTCAATATGGATGGAAGTCAAAGTATCATCTATAACAAGCTTTTCGCTTAATAGAATAGCATCCTCGTAATTATAGCCTTCCCAGGTCATAAAAGCTACCAACAGGTTCTTGCCTAAAGCAATTTCTCCTAAATCAGTGCTTGGCCCATCAGCAATGACCTGACCTTTTTCCACTCTTTCATCTTTTCTCACAATTGGTCTTTGATTTATTGTAGTTCCCTGGTTTGAACGTTTGAATTTCAAAAGCTTATACTTGTCAATCTGTCCGTCTTCATCTCTCTTTATGAGTATTTCATTGGAGCTTACCCTAACTACAGTACCTGCATTCTTGGCAAGTACCACAACTCCTGAATCCCTGGCTGCTTTATATTCTATGCCGGTTCCTATAATAGGAGCTTCGGTCTTTAAAAGAGGTACTGCCTGACGCTGCATGTTGGCACCCATCAGCGCCCTGTTAGCATCGTCATTTTCCAGGAATGGAATCATGGCTGTTCCTACAGATACTATCTGCTTAGGTGAAACGTCCATGTAGTCTACTTCACTGCTTGGATAAATATCAATATTTCCGCCTTTACCTCTTGCTACAACTCTTTTATTTACAAATCTGCCTTCCTCATCCAGCTTTTCATTGGACTGGGCAATTATAAACTCATCTTCCAAATCTGCCGTTAAGTACTCTACTTCATTTAATACTACTCCTCTTTCCTTATCCACCTTCCTATAAGGAGCTTCCAAAAATCCATATTCATTAATCCTTGCATAGGTTGCCAGTGAAGTAATAAGCCCTATGTTTGGACCTTCTGGAGTTTCTATTGGACACATTCTTCCATAGTGAGAGTTGTGAACGTCTCTTACTTCAAATCCTGCTCTGTCTCTGCTTAAACCTCCAGGTCCTAATGCTGACATTCTTCTCTTATGGGTTAATTCTGCCAATGGATTTGTCTGGTCCATAAACTGGGATAGCTGGCTGCTTCCAAAGAATTCCTTTATGGCAGCTACTATTGGCCTGATGTTGATTAGTGCTTGAGGAGTGGCTACATCGATATCCTGAATGGTCATCCTTTCTCTAACCACTCTTTCCATTCTAGACAAACCAATCCTAAACTGATTTTGCAACAGCTCTCCAACACAACGAAGCCTTCTGTTTCCTAGATGGTCAATGTCATCCGTTGAACCAATTCCGTTAAATAGATTAAATTGATAGTTTATGCTGGCTACTATATCTTCCACAATTATATGTTTAGGGGAAATTTCCCTGATTCTTTCCTTTATTGCTTCTTTTAATTCTTCAGGGTCTTTATAGGTGTCAATTAGTTCCTTCATTACCGGATAGTAGACTTTTTCCTTTAAACCGAGCTCTTCTAAAGAAAAGGGTAAATCAAAGGCTTTATTATTTACAAAATGATTTCCAATAACACGAACTACCTTACCGTCATCAGTTAATACATCAACCTGCTTAATACCGCTGTTTTCAATTTCTATGGCTTTTTGTCTTGTTATTCTTTCTCCTTCTGATACGAAAAGCTCACCTGTTTCCGCGTTTACTATATCTTTTGCTGCTCTTTTCCCAGTAATCCTATTATATAGAGCTAGCTTCTTGTTAAACTTATATCTTCCAACCTTTGCCAAGTCATATCTTCTTGGTTCAAAGAATAGATTATTTAACAGCGATTGTGCACTCTCCACTGTAGGAGGTTCACCTGGTCTTAACCTTTTATATATTTCAATCAACGCTTCCTCGTCGGAACTTGTATTATCCTTTTCCAATGTTTTTAATAAATGTTCACTTTCTCCCAACAGCTCTATGATTTCCGCATCCGTCTTATATCCTAAAGCTCTCAGCAAGGTTGTGACTGGAAGCTTTCTGGTTCTATCAATTCTAACATAGATCACATCATTGGAATCAGTTTCATATTCAAGCCACGCCCCACGGTTTGGAATAACAGTGGCAGAATAGAGTCTTTTCCCTACTTTATCAATTTCCTCTGCATAGTATACTCCCGGCGATCTAACCAACTGGCTTACTACTACTCTTTCTGCACCATTTATTATGAAGGTTCCCTTTTCCGTCATCAAGGGTAGATCTCCCATAAACACTTCCTGTTCCTTTACTCCCTTTACTACGCCATTTTCCTTGTTTATCAATCTTACCTTTACCTTTAGCGGTGCTGAATAATTAGCATCTCTTTCTTTTGCCTCGTCTTCGGTGTACTTTGGTTCTTCGCTGATATGATAATCTACAAATTCTAAAATCAAATTGCCAGTATAATCTTGTATCGTTGAAATATCTTCCAATACTTCTCTAAGCCCTTCCTTTATAAACCAGTTATAGGAGTCCTTCTGCACTTCTATTAAGTCGGGCAAATCCAATATTTCCTCGATACGGGAATAGCTCATTCTGACACGTTTTCCATACCTTACAGGATGTACCATGTATAATTCACCCCTTATTAAACTAAAATAGCCAAAAGCATAGGACAAGCTTTTGGTAATGCGTATAGATTAAATATATTATAATATTGACATTTACAGCAAAATTTATACAAAACTACTTTTTTTGACGCATAATTGCAACTATATATATTATCATAGCAATTTCAATATGTCAAGAATATTTATCTAGTATTTCAAAAAATTATAAAAAAAGGCCTCCTTTTGGAAAGCCTTTTTTATCAGTTAACTATTTAATTTCTACAGTTGCTCCTACTTCTTCTAACTTAGCCTTAATTTGGTCAGCTTCTTCTTTTGATGCGCCTTCTTTAATTGGCTTTGGAGCATTGTCTACTAATTCCTTAGCTTCTTTTAATCCTAATCCTGTTAATTCTCTAACTACTTTTATAACCTTAATCTTTTCTGCTCCTACATTAGCTAATATTACATCAAATTCAGTCTTTTCTTCAACTTGTGCTGGTGCTGCACCTGCTGCTGGAACTGCTGCTACTGCTGCAACTGGAGCTGCTGCACTTACTCCAAATTCCTCTTCTAATGCCTTAACTAATTCTGATAACTCTAATACTGTTAAGCTCTTAACCTCTTCAATTAAATTTAAAACTTTTTCACTTGCCATTATTATATCCCTCCATTAATTTTTCTTAATTTTCTCTATTATGCTCCTTGAGCTTCCTGTTTTTCTTTAATTGCATTTAATGCATATACAAGACTTCTAATTGTTCCCTGAAGAACATTAACAAATCCAGTAATAGGAGCATTGAATCCTCCTAATACCTGTGCAATTAATACTTCTCTTGATGGTAAGTCAGCTAGCCTCTTGATTTCATCTAGTCCTACAATCTTTCCATCTACTATACCAGCTTTTATTTCCAGCTTCTCATGATCTTTTGCAAATTCATGAGTTACCTTGGCTGGTGATACTGGATCATTAATTCCAAAAGCTACAGCATTTGGTCCAGTTAAGTATTGGTTAAATTCTTCATAACCTGCATCTTTAAAGGCAAATCTCATTAATGTATTTTTATATACCTTGTAGTCAACACCTGCTTCTCTGAATTTACGCCTTAGCTGAGTTACTTCATCTACATTTAAACCCCTATAGTCTACTAATACTATGCTCTGGGATTTTTTGATTTTTTCCTTGATTTCTTCTACTATTTGCCTTTTTTCCTCTAATACCTTGTCCTTCAACAATTTCACCTCCTAAAGGGCCAAACAAGTAAAGGTCTCTCCGTAGACACGAAGAGACCCTAATCTCAAATATTAGATTAGTGAAAAATCTCACCTCGGTAGGATTTTTACACCTTGCGGTCCCTACTGTCTACGGCAGCCTATTTAATTAACGTTCAAATTATATCAGTAAATAAAGTATTAGTCAATATAAATTATTCTTTTTTTGCACCTAAACTATCAACTAGCTGTTGTGGATTAATCTTAATGCCAGGTCCCATTGTACTTGATACAACAACATTTCTTAAATATTTTCCCTTTGCTGCAGCTGGTTTAGCTTTGATTATAGCTTCCATTATAGTATTGAAGTTTTCAATCAGTTTATCTATGCCAAAGGAAACTTTTCCTATTGGAACATTTATTATACCAGCTTTATCTACTCTGTACTCTACTTTACCAGCTTTAATTTCCTTAACAGCTTTTTCTACTTCAAATGTTACAGTTCCAGATTTTGGGTTTGGCATTAATCCTTTAGGTCCAAGTATTCTTCCTAATCTTCCTACAACGCCCATCATATCAGGTGTAGCAACTACTACATCAAAATCCAGCCAACCTTCATTTTGAATCTTTTGTACAAGCTCCTCTGCTCCTACATAATCAGCTCCAGCGCTTTCGGCTTCCTTTGCTTTATCTCCTTTTGCAAATACTAATACTCTTCTTGTCTTACCTGTTCCATTTGGTAAAACTACAGCGCCTCTTACCTGTTGGTCTGCATGTCTTGGGTCTACTCCAAGTCTAACTGATAGCTGTACAGTTTCATCAAAATTTGCTTTTGCAGTTTTTTCTACCAATTCAAGTGCTTCTTTTGGATTGTATAGATTTGTTCTATCCACTAGCTTTATGCTTTCTTGATATTTTTTTCCTCTTTTTCTCATATTATTACCTCCTTGTGGTGTTAACGGAATATCCTCCCACTAAATTTTAAACTATTCTTCTACTGCAACTCCCATACTTCTAGCTGTACCTTCCACCATTCTCATTGCAGCTTCAATGCTGCCAGCATTTAAATCTGGCATCTTAAGCTCTGCAATTTCTCTCACTTTGCTCTTGGAAATAGTTGCAACTTTCTTCTTGTTTGGTTCTCCAGAACCTGATTCTATTCCTACAGCCTTCTTAATCAATACTGCAACAGGTGGTGTCTTAGTAATGAAAGTAAATGATCTATCCTGATAAACTGTAAGAACTACTGGTATTATCATTCCAGCCTGATCTGCAGTCCTTGCATTGAACTCTTTAGTAAATTGCATGATATTTACTCCATGAGGTCCTAATGCAGTTCCTACAGGTGGTGCTGGAGTAGCTTTTCCAGCTGGTATCTGCAATTTCACAACAGCTATAACCTTTTTTGCCATAATCCTTGCACCTCCTATATTACAATGTGGTTTGGCGGGAAATAAACCCTCCCACTTAATAAATCTATCTAAAAAAGCTCATTAGCTTTTATTAACAATATTATATTTTTTCTACCTGGTCAAAATCCAGCTCTACAAGGGTTTCTCTGCCAAACATGGAAACATACACTTTAACTTTCCTCTTTTCAAGGTTGACACTTTCAACAGTTCCCATGAAGTTTTCAAAAGGACCTGTAGTAACCTTTACAACATCCTTTGCCTTTATGTCCACTGATAGTGCTGTCTTGTCCTGTACTCCCAAAGCCCTGACTTCTTCATCTGACAAAGGAATTGGTTTAGAACCTGGCCCTACGAATCCTGTAACTCCCCTTGTATTCCTAACAAGATACCATGATACATCGTTAACTATCATCTTTACAAGAACATACCCAGGGAAAAGTTTTCTTTCCTTGAATTTCTTCTTCCCGCCTTTTGTATCAACATATTCTTCTGTTGGTACAACAACTTCAAATATGTCGTCAATCATGCCTCTGTTTTCTACCATCTTTTCAATATTTGCTTTAACCTTGTTTTCATGACCAGAATAAGTATGGACCACATACCATTTTGCTTTTTTGGCCCTTTCCATTCTACTTTCAGGCTTATCCGTCATACTATCGGGGACCAGCAGGTCCTTCCCTCCTTCATTACATTATATAAATAGCGACAACACACGATGTATCCCAATATCCAGTACCCATACAATAAGAGCTATAATAACGCTTATTAAAATAACAATCACTGTATGATTTATTAATGCTTTTCTACCTGGCCATGTGACCTTCTTCATTTCTGACTTAACGCCTTTGAAGTATGCTTTTAATTTCCCACTTCTATTCGCGCTGGTTTGAGCTGACATAAACTCACATCCTTACCTAATAATAATTACTTATTTTGTTTCCTTATGAACAGTATGAGTTTTGCAGAACTTGCAATACTTTTTTAGCTCTATTCTTTCTGAATTATTTCTCTTATTCTTTGTTGTTACATAATTTCTTTGTTTGCATTCAGTACAAGCTAATGTTATTCTTTCTCGCACTTGCTACACCTCCTACGCGAAAATATATGTTAATCAGGATGGCTTAAGGACGCAATAACCCATTATTGATTTTATTACGTATATAAACTATCATAAATTAAAATTTGTGTCAACAAAATTATATCCGAATATATTTACTATACGCTATAATTCTGCCCAATTCAAGCTAAAATTATCCAATTGAAGTCTTAAAAAAGACTAGGCTTAAAGAGCCTAGCCTTCCCTTCAATTCAACAACATTATGCAAGAATCTTAGTGACAACTCCAGCACCAACAGTTCTTCCGCCTTCACGAATAGCAAATCTTAATCCTTCTTCCATTGCTATTGGTGTTATTAGCTCTATTGTAAATCTTGCATTGTCTCCTGGCATTACCATTTCTACTC
>DUMS01000008.1 GCA_012839745.1 Tissierellia bacterium | reverse complement strand
TCTATATGACCTGCCTAGGGAGGGGTGATGACACACCCTTAACTCTGGGTCATACTTGCCTACCAGAAATGGACTGGCGTTTAATCACCAGAGAATCCCCTGACTTTAGTCATGGGGAGTGTCAACTACAGTTTTGCTAAACACAGCTGCAGGAATGATTTTATACAATGCGGTGAATATAAGCATGAAAAGAAGCAATTTCAACCATCAATAAAAAGTGCTCATTGCTGGCAACTATATGCCAGTAAGGAGCTTTTTTATTCTTTAAATGGAATCTTCGTCGTCATGTGCTTTCTCCTAGGCTAACATTCCTTCTACCTGGAATCTCTGCCTCCAGTCTAATAATCCAGCCAGTTCTCCTATTGCAATCTGCCTTTCACGGATATCATCAGTATTTCCTACTACTCCAGATAACAGCTGTCTTAGCTTTTGTCTCCTAATATATGTATTGCATGTATTTATCCACTGAAAAAGTGAATTCCTGCCGAAAATATCCAGGTCATTTATATAATTATGGCTTTTGTCCCTAAAATCCTCTCTGTCATCCTCAAATGTATTCCACTGGCCATTGAACCGCTTTAAAGACATAATGTTTATATCCCGAAGCAATTTGGAATATTTTATTATTTCCCATAACTTATCATGAAGTATGATAAGATAAATGTATAGAGCTAGGAAAATGAACAGGCTGGAGGCAAAAAAATATATTTGCCTTTTATGTATAGATAAACAGCAATACCTATTTCTGCTGCAGCAGATAATAGCCTCAGGTTGCTTATCTCCTTCTCTGCTTTTTCCTGTTTCCTTAAAAGCCTGTCATATCCATCCTTCCTTCTTTCGTATTTTTGTTTGACTGATTCCAATCCTTAACCTCCTTAAGAGAAGCTTACTCAATACCCATTACTCAATGCTTATTTCCTTAAATACATTGCCATCCAGGTCTTTTATTTTAAACACATTCCCTTCCAGTACTCCATAGGTATGGGGATTGTCTTCCTTTGGGAAAGTAATGCTTCCAGGGTTTATTATATAGATATTGCCAACCTTTTCAGCCTTTGGTATATGGGTATGTCCGTATATAAGTACATCTCCATCCCTTAACTTTGGCATGTTGCTCTCATTGTATATATGACCATGGGTTAGGAATAAGCGTTTATTATCATAAAGAATTGTGGAGTAGGTTGCCATTATCGGGAAGTCTATTACCATTTCATCCACTTCGCTGTCACAGTTTCCCCTTACGGCTATTATTCTATCTGACAGGCTGTTGAGAATCTCTGCTACCTTCTTGGGATTGTATTCCAAAGGCAATGGATTTCTGGCTCCATGATAAAGCTCATCCCCCAGTATTACCATGTAATCAGCCTTTTCCTCCTCAAACCTTTCCAGTGCCCTGTTTAGAAAATGAATTGAACCATGTATGTCTGACATAAAAAACAGTTTCATATTTATACCTCCTGATATTTTATTTTTTGTTCACTTGCTTTCTCAACAAACTGTATCTTTAATCATTATTTCTATTATTTCTCGAATTTCCTTTTCAAGGCCATTTCAGTTGGAATTATTGGCACAATTAAGGCTATCATCTGTATAATCATTAAAATTACAACTGCTATCACTAACGTATTATCGCTACTGTTTTTGAACATAAATAAAATTATTACAGTAAAAACTGCTAATACTAATCCTAATTTGAACCATATCCTGCCAAAATATTTATGTGCAAAATCCCAGGATTCCTTGCTTTTCATTGACCTGGTGGTTCTATATCCGTAAACCTTATTTATGGTTTTTGGTGGATTTTTTCTCCACAACATTCCGCAAACAATCATTAGAATAGGCATAATCATTAACTCTATAAAATAGAAAATAAACATATTAACTCCCCTTTTTCTATAATTTAATACAGTAATCCCTATGAATATAAACCTCTTTAATATAGTCTGCTTCTTGATATTTACATTTTCTATAAACTGTTATCACTAGGCCCTTGATGAAAACTAATTTTTCTTAACATTATTATACGTCTGACAAAGTATATATTCAATGTCTCTTTATACAAACAAAAAAACCAGACAAGAGAACCGTCCCCTTGTCTTACTTGTCTTATTGTCTAATAAGCGTATATGTGTTAAATTCTCCTTCCGGAGCAGTATTGAAATAATTTGTATTGTTTAATTCATAATGGACTGCATAGGTTATGCCTCCGCCTCCATCCCTGATTCCCTTTATCTGTACATCTCCAGTTGCAGGCACCTGTATTTCCTTAGGCCTGTTCTTTATCATGAAGGGCTCTGTAACAGGAATTCCGTTTACAAGTACCTGTACATAGTCCCCGTCCTCTGCTGCATAATCCCAGATCCAGATTCTGGTTTCATCCTGATCTGACTGATGGGTTATGGTATAATCCTCCTGCCCAATGTTCTGATCTTCGCTTAACAGTATAGTCCCTACTGGTAGTAACGTTGATACCCTTTCCCCCAATGCTCTTCTTGCTGCGTCGCTAGTATCCACTGTTGGAGTTCCCGATAATGCAAACATGGTAATAAAGGCTGCAATGCACAATATCCCAAAAGTTTTAAGAGGCTTATCCTGTCTTTTATTTCCAGATTTTCTGTCGTTAGGCCTATTATCATCCATATCATCCCTGCATTCCATTTGAAAATCGTAATTCCTGTTGCCATTTTTCTTACCTATAGCCTTATTAATGCTGTTTTTCAGGCTATCTTTCCTCATTTGTTTCTCCTCCTATATATTTTACAGGATTTTTGTGGAAATAAAAACACATTGCAATGCGTGAAACCACTATCTGTACTATCATCAGCACATAAAAAATGTTGTGCCTTACAGCATTTCTTATTTCATATCCATAATTTAAAATGGAAACTGCAATGCTCAATATTATTACATCTATAAAAAATATCTTTACCAGTGGAAACAGCCATGGGATTTTGTAATACATTTTTCTGATAGGTGGTATAAGCAATGATAAGCCTATAAAAAGACCCAATATGCCTGTTAAGGCCTCCCCGACATTGCTGGTTGAAAATCCGGATTTCCTTATTACCTGTATATCTGATAAAAGCATAAATGGGGATAAAATAAGCAGAAGTATTACCCACCACATTACAAATACAAAATACAGAAACGCAAAAGTGCTGCCTAAAAACACCCTCAACCTGTTCACCTTCTCACACCCTTTCTATGTCCTCCCCTTCAATTGTAATAAGCTCTTCCCTGGTTAAGTCCATATCGCTGCTCAATCTCAGTGCCTGATTGTTTATCGACCTTTCAAACAGATTCCTTACATATCTTCCGTTCCCAAAATTCTCTTCCCTTGAAACCTCCATAAGTATTTTTCTCAGCTTATCCCTGGCATCATCCTTTAAAATATATCCTTTCTCGCTATATAACTTCTCTGCTATTTCCATCAGCTCATCTATATTATAATCTCTGAATTCGATTATATTTGGGAAACGGGATTTAAGCCCAGGATTTGTTCTGAGGAAATCCTCCATATCTCTGCTGTAACCTGCCAGTATAACTACCAGCCTGTCTCTGTAGTCATCCATAAGCTTTACAAGGGTATCAATGGCTTCCTTGCCATAATCATTCTGGCCTCCTTGAGATAATGAATAAGCCTCATCTATAAATAAAACCCCATTCATTGCTTCCATTACCTTTTCTGTAGTCTTTATAGCAGTCTGTCCCACATATCCTGCCACAAGCCCGGCTCTGTCAGTCTCAATCAATTTGTTGGTTCTAATAACGCCAATATTGTACAGAACATCAGCTACAATACGTGCTACCATAGTTTTGCCTGTTCCGGGATTTCCCTTAAATATCATATGAAGTGTTAAGGAATCATCTACAGGAAGCCCCAGCTTCTTTCTCTCATTCTGCAACCTGAGCCTTGCATACAGGCCCCTAATAAAGGTCTTCACTTCCTCCAATCCGATAATGCTATCCAATGCCTTATCCAAATTAAAATCTACAGTCCTTCCATCTCCAGTGCTGATGTCGCAGGGAAGTATCATGTTAAGTTCTTCAACATCCACATCACTTGAAGCAATTCTTGCAGACTGATTCCTCAATATATTTTCAATTAAATTCCTCACCATTCTGGCATTTCCAGAGTGGGCAGTTGCTGTCTTATGAAGGACTTCAATATTCTCATACAGCACTTTCCTGGCATCCTCTCTGATTTTAAATCCTCTCGAATCAATCATTTTCAATGCAATTTGATACAGTTCCTCAATGGAATAGTCAGGAAAATCTATTCTTATTGGAAACCTGGATTCAAGGCCTGAATTAGCCTTCAAAAAATCCCTCATTTCCTTTTTATATCCTGCCAGTATTACTGCTATTTCACCCCTATAGTCTTCAATAAGCTTAACCAGGGTATCAATTGCCTCCTTACCGAAGCTATTTCCATCACCTGACAGGGCATAAGCCTCATCAATGAATAACACTCCTCCTAAAGCACTTTTGAATACTTCTTCAGTCTTTTTGGCCGTCTGTCCTGCATATTCTGCAACCAGGCCTCCTCTGTCTGTTTCCACCAGATGTCCCCTTTTCAGAAGTCCCATATCCTTAAACATGGATGCCATTACTCTTGCAATTGTTGTCTTGCCTGTTCCGGGGTTCCCGGTAAATATCATATTCAATGACTGGGTGGTATCTACATTTATGCCTGCTTTTCTTCGTTTTTCCTGTGCAATCAGCAGCTTATACTGGGTTCTTACAAAGTCCTTTACCTGTTCAAGTCCAATAATATCTTCCAGGGACTTTTCCAGGTCAAATTTTTCCAATGACTCAAAATTGAAATCTTCATAAATCAGCAAATCCATTTGTGAGTCAAAATCCTTCATCAGCCTTTTTGACTGGGACAATATGGCACTTTCTATTACATTTCTTACAAGCCTTCCATTGCCGCTGTCGTTTCTTCCTTTAATCTGGCTTCTTTCAAACAGCCTTATTAACGGCTCCCTGCATTCTTCACTGATTCTATATCCCTTTGATTTTGCTATAACCAAGGCTATCTCATACATCTCCTCAGGAGTATAGTCTTCAAACTCAATTACATTTGGAAATCTTGACTTAAGCCCCGGATTGCTCTTTAGAAATTCCTCCATTTCATCCCTGTATCCTGCAAGTATTACCACCAGATTATCGCGATTATCTTCAATTCCCTTTACAAGGGCATCAATAGCCTCAAGGCCAAAGGAATCATGCTTATCCCTGCAAAGGGAATAGGCTTCGTCTATGAATAGCACACCTCCCAATGCAGATTGTATCACCTCATTGGTCAGTTTTGCAGTATGGCCTACATACTGTCCAACCAGGTCAAACCTTGTTACTTCACGTAATTGCCCTGTGGAAAGCACTCCTATTGCCTTCAGGTATTTGGCTATTATCCGTGCAATGGTCGTCTTTCCCGTTCCCGGGTTTCCTATAAATATCATGTTCATGGATATGGGAGAGGTTTTATATCCCCTGCTTTGGCGTATCTTCTGTATCTTCAGGTTGCCCTCAAGATTAAGCACATATTCCTTTACCTTCTTAAGCCCTATTACTGATTCCAATTCCTTCTTTATTTCTTCTACCCTATCAGCATGCCTTTCCGGTATAAGGCTGGACAAATCAACAAGCTCTTCATCTTTGCCACATTGCATTTCTGCCATTACTTTCCCATTTGATTCAAATAAATATGCTTTTGCATATTGGGGAACATTGTCCTTCAGCTTGTATTCAGATAAGGGCTTATATATAATCTCATGTATATAATCCCTTACTCCTTCCAGTCCCTCTTTAAGGCTGTATTTACCTGCACAGTGCTCTACAAGGCTGTTATCATACCTGATGGCAACTGACAGGTTGCTGCTGCACATGTTTTTTACTTCCCTTAAGAATTTATCCGCAATCTCCCTTATTTCATCAGATGTATAAGGGTCCATATTCAGTATATCGCCTACATTTGCCATAAACCTTTCCCCAAATACATCCGCTATTTTACTTTCATTTTTGTCAGTAATGAAAACAAAATATTTCCCGTTAGATGAAATTTCGTCTATGGAGTTCTTCATCAATATATTGGTAGCCTCAACTAAATATCCGTTTTGCAATGCATACCTGGCATTAAGCCTATACCTGCCATTTACAACAAACCCTTTAAGTATTTCAATAAAGCTGTCATGGCACTTTTCAAAGGAGTCAAATACCACTATGTCTGAATCTGAATATAGCCCTTTGTATAAATCTGAAAGGAACAGCCCTCCTTTTGACTGAGTTGGATACAGTGATAAATCAACTCTTGATATATTGCTGTTTTTCAATATTTTCTCACTGTACAATGCCTTTACAGCTGTTTCAATAATTGTATGCCTTCCTGAGTTCCTCCCTCCTATTACAAATATTGTATTCTTTGGGTTTAGCCCATTGTGGCCGGTGACAAATGGGCGCTTAAATGCCAGTACCAGATTTTCAATAAAATTTCTTTGCCCTATGATTTCCCTGGCAATGGCATATTTAACCCTATTAAATATCTCATCCATTCTATCCCTGTTAATTACGCTTTCTCTCCTGTATTTATAACTGCTGTCATCTGCTGGAGCATATCTACTGTATATCTTTTCATCTTTAGGCATACCCGAATAATTAATGGTTTTCTCTCCAGCCTTATGAACAGATGAATAAGAATTCTTTTCAGATTTATACATTGAATAATCATCTGAATACTTTCCCCTAATAATAAAACCGTGTTCCCTTATGGTCTCTATAATCTGATACTCGGGAAATAGAAATTTTATCAAATTTCTGACGTTCATCCATCATACTCCTTTAATCAATAATCTGTTATTCTTTCTACAGGTTTAAATCCAGCAGTCTTTAAAAACTTCATGTTATGTTTAAAATTTTTCAGCGCATCTGACGGATCTATCAGCTGAAAGTTCAACCCTTCCAGTACATCTCTTTTAAATACTACAGACAATATTGTTATCTCTTCTTCATGTCCTGTCTGTGTGTTTACCACATTATCCACTGCATGCACAACAACGGTGTCTAATGGGAGCAAGGCAAAGATGTCCCTTGCAATCCTTATGGAACAGCTACAGACATAGTCCTGTACAAGGTCGTAGTATGCTGATTTAGACAGGTCTTTCCTTGACAGCTTTCCTGTTTTAGTAAGGCTTAATGAATAGGTTGGAACCACAGTGCTGGATTTCACTGTAAATTCCACTTCCATGGCTGAAGGGTCATCTATTCCAAATTCAAAGTCACTTCCAAATTCCAGAAGGTCATCCAATGGGCTCATCTCTTCTATTACCTGCAGGTATGCATCAACATCCCCTTTTAATATCCTGCCTGCCAGTTCATGTAATCTCTTCCATTCCTCGTAATCCCTCTTATCCTCTTCCCGGGCCAGTTTTACCTTTTCCTCAAGCTCCAGCCTTTTCTTTTCTGCCTTTGATTTAATCAGCCTTTCAGAAAAGCTTGGTTTATATTCTTCCAGCTCCTTTATGGCTTCTGCTTCCTTAGGCCCAATTCCTTGTGGATTAAACGGCTCCTTTAGCGAATAAATATAATTCCAGTCCACATGTTCATCACATTCCCTGTGAATTCCCCTTATGATTTCTATCAGGTTATTGTATTCCTCCACCGCCAGCTGGTTTTTTTCTATTTCATTCAATTTTTCCTGCTGCTTCAGCTGCTGGATCTGCTGTCTTCTTGCATAAGCCTGTGAATTGTATTTCCTCTTGCCGGAGGTAGTTGTTACATAGGATATTCCTGTTCCGGGTATGCCTATGGATGATGTTCTCCTTCCGCTGGAATGTATTGTATACCTCAGCCCTCTGGTTCCAAAGCTTAAGCTTGCCCCTGTTTTCCCCAGGTTTAATCTGACCCCCTTGCCAATCTTTATGCTTTTACGCATTCTAAGTCCCATATTTTCCCCTCCCAAATAATATGTTCCGCTATATGGTTTCTATAATTACGATAGCATTACACAATATTTTTTACAATACCAGTGAAATTTATTGAATTGTGGATACAAACAGTTTTTTTTGCCTATCCTTATTTAGGGATTATGCAGAGGATTTTGTAAATACAGGTTGTTACCAGAGCTAATGCTAGTATTCCCCTAATTAAATTAGATAATATTTATATAAGAATTTTTATCATATCCATAATAATCATTAAATACCGGCATTTCATATTAAAAAAACAGCCGGAGAATAGGCCCCTCACCAATTATAAAACCTATGGCAATATATATTTGCCATAGGTTTTCTGCTGTACTTGATAAATTTTTATCTAAAGGTCTATAATAGTATTGATAAAATAAGGAAAAGGGAGGCTTTAAATTGATTGTTGGTATTGATATGGGTGGTACCAATATAGATGGAGTCATAATAGGCAAAGGCAAAGTCATAAAGGCCATTAAAAGGCCCACAGACAGAAGCAATCTGCTGGGAACCATCTGGACTGCCCTAAAGGAGCTTCTTGACGGATGTGACAATGCTAAAATAGAAAGAATTAACCTGAGCACTACCATATCAACAAATGCCATTGTGGAAGGAAAGACTTCAGCTGTAGGGATGATAATCGAGCCTGGCCCAGGCATGCCCTATGATACGCTGGCCTGCGGTGATGAAAATATATTCATATCAGGATATATTGACCACAGGGGCAATGTAATAAAAGATTTGGACTTGTCTGAGATAGAAAACGGCATTAGGTTGTTTAAGGAAAAGAACATAAAATCCTTTGCTGTAGTTTCCAAGTTTTCAACCAGAAACCCTGAACATGAAAAGAGGATTAAGGAAGAGATTCTTCGCCATAATCAGGATGATACTGCATTCATCACCATGGGTCACACAATGTCAGGCAAGCTGAACTTCCCTCGCAGAGTATATACATCCTACTTGAATTCTGCTGTACACAGCACTTTCAAGGAATTTGCAGAAAATATAAGGGACTCGCTGGAGAAGGAAGGCATAACTGCACCAGTTTTCATGCTTAAAGCTGATGGAGGTACCATGAGCCTCTATAAGGCAGAGGAAAAGCCTGTAGAAACAATACTTTCAGGGCCTGCTGCAAGCTTTATGGGAATGTCTGCATTGCTGCCAACGGATAAGGACGCAATACTATTGGATGTAGGCGGAACTACCACAGACATATTCCTACTTGCAGATGGAATACCATTATTTGAACCACTGGGTATTAAAATTGGCGAGTATAAGACTTTGGTCCGTGCAATTTTCACTGTTTCCATAGGGTTGGGAGGAGACAGCGCAGTTAGCATTCATAATGGAAATCTGAAAATAGGGCCAAAAAGGGAAGGAAAGCCTTATGCCTTTGGAGGGCCAAAGCCTACTCCTACTGACGCCATGATTATATTGGGGCTTATGGATGATGAAATTCCCCACTACGTTCAGGATAATATTGAAACTGTAAGGAATAGAGCCAGAAAGGCTATGGACATACTGGGAAGGGAAGCGAATATAAAGCCTGAGAAAATGGCAGAACTTATATTGGATAAGATGGGGGATATCATCAAGGATAAAGTAGATGATATTTTAGAGGAAGTAAACCAAAAGCCTGTTTATACCATTAAGGAACTGTTATATGGCAAAAAAATTGAGCCTAAGCTGATAAACATAATAGGAGGCCCTGCTAAGGTATTGGCTCCCATACTTGAGGAAAAATTCAATATCCCCTGCCACTACCCAAATCAGTATGAGGTGGCAAATGCCATAGGTGCAGCCTTGGCACGCCCCACCACAGAAATCACAATGCATGTGGACACCTATAAGAAAGTGCTTTCTGTTCCCGAGCTGGGGCTGTATGAAAAGGTAAGCCACAGCTTCAACCTGAAAAATGCAAGGGAAAGAGCCTTGGAGCTGGTAAGAAAAAGCGCATTGAATATGGGTGCCGAAGAAAGGGAGATAGAAGCTGAAATCATAGAGGAAAGCAGCTTTAACATGGTAAGAGGCTTCTATACCACAGGCAAGGACATTAGAGTAAAGGCACAGATTAGACCTGGGCTTATTCACCAAATGAGAGGTGATGAAAATGATTAAAGCCAAAAACAGATTGGGGCTTATATTCTTCCCTGCCTTTGACTGGGCCATAAGCCCTACTCACCCTGAAAGGGAGGAAAGGCTTCTATATACACAGGACCAGCTCTTTGAAGAAGGAATTGAGGATATTGAAGGCATAGAATTCTTCAACCCTATAGTAGCAGATGAGAAGGATGTTGAAAGGGTGCATTTCTGCGTCCCCAACGTAAAATCAAGGGTGACGGATTCCCACCTTATATCTGCAGGTGGAGCAATGAGGGCTTTTCAGGCAGTAATGGAAAAGAAGGTTGACAAGGCCTTTGCCCTTACCCGTCCTCCGGGACATCATGCCCAAAGGGTAGTATACGGCGACAGAGGATTCTGCATTGTAAACGTGGAAGCTGTAATGATTGAACGCATAAGGCAGGAATATGGAAACTTAAGAATTGCCATTGTAGATACAGATTGCCACCATGGGGATGGCACACAGGACATATACTGGAACGACAAGGACACTTTGTTCATTTCATTCCATCAGGATGGAAGGACTCTGTACCCTGGAACAGGGTTTATTGATGAATTTGGAGGCCCGGGAGGTTACGGATACAATCTAAACGTGCCTCTGCCACCAGGTACAGGCGAGGAAGGATTTTTATATGTGCTGGATAATGTTGTACTGCCAATACTTGATGAGTACAAGCCGGATATAATAATTAACTCTGCAGGTCAGGACAATCACTATACAGACCCGATAACATACATGAACTTCACAGCTCAGGGATATGCAGAGCTTAACCACAAGCTGAACCCCCATATTGCAGTCCTTGAAGGAGGATATTCCATTGAAGGGGCACTGCCCTATGTAAACCTTGGCATAATACTGGCCATGGCAGGGCTTGACTACACAAAGGTACATGAGCCTGACTATAACAGGGAAAAGCTGAAGCAGTCGAAGGATATAACGGAATATATAAAGAAGATTTCAGAAGTGATATATAACCGCTGGAAGGATAAGGACAATCTATACATTAAGGATATAAGAGGAAAGGACTATATACAAAGGCACAGGCAGGTATACTATGATACAGACGGAATACTGGAAAATCAGGTGCAGAATTTCAAGGTATGCAAAAACTGCTCCGGAGTAAACACTATTGATTCAAGAAGCGACACAGGATACCACATATTTGCCATTACAATCCCCAGAGATGCATGTTCCAGCTGCATAGATGAAGGCTATAGATTATACAAATATGCGCTGAACAAGTATACAAATGTATACCTTCAGGACAGGGTTAATGATGAGTATCTGGCAAAATAAGACAAATAAGACAGAGGGACGGTTCTGCTGTCTTATAAGACAGCAGAACCGTCCCTCTGTCTTATTTCTGGCACTTTTTTGAGTACAATAATATACCATATTGTCAGCACAAGTCCCTTTAACATGCTGCTTATTGTAATAGTCCACCACACTCCGTCCAGCCCAAGGGATGTAGAAGAAAGCGCCAATGCCATGGGTATACGCATTGCATTGAATACTACCCCTACTACGGAAGGAGGAATTGTCCTGCCTATACCATTAAAGGCTCCTCTGCTTGCAATTTCAAAGGTCATTAGAATCTCAGATAAGCCCAGTATTCTTAAGTATCTTACTCCTATATCCAATGCCTCAGGGTCATCTGGTATAAAGAATCTGAACAGAGGTCTTGCCCCAAATATAAGCAGGCAAGTAGCAAATATTCCTATAGCTCCAACTATCTGCAGTCCTTTTCTATATCCATTCCTTATTCTATCCCATTTTTCTGCTCCGTAGTTCTGCCCTACAAATGCAGATATGGCAGTAGAAAATCCTGCTGCAGTCATCCATGATATGGATTCAACCTGATTACCGACCTTCTGGGCTGCAACTGCCGTAGGTCCCCACTGGGCAATAATTCTAGCCAATACCATTCCAATGCCTGAAAAAATGCCCTGCTGAACGGATGAAGGAAGCCCCAGTTTAAATATAACCCTTATACATTCCTTATCAAAGGGTATTCTTAATATATTCAAATCCTTAAACAGGTTATTCCTTTTCCTGCTGGCATAAACAAAAATAGATGTTACTATAAACTGAGCAATTATGGTAGCATAAGCTGCTCCCCTTACTCCCATTTCAGGGAAAGGACCAATGCCCATAATCATCAGCGGGTCAAGTATCATGTTGGTCACAAGCCCTGCTGAATTTATCCTGAAAGGTGTGTCACTGTCTCCTGAACCATTAAAAATCCCTGAAAATACAGGGTTTAAAAAGAAGAATACAAATCCCAGCGCAATGATTACCAGATAGTCAACTGCCATATCTATGACTTCCATGTCCCCCAGATTAAAAAAGCCTATAATCTGGTGCCTGAATATTATTAGAATAAAAGAATAAATTATTGCAATAACCGTTGATAGCTTTAGAGTATTGGATGCAAATTTTCTGGCTGATTCCATGTCCTCCCGCCCTATGGACTGAGCAACTCCAACCTCTGCGCCAATTTTAGGTATCATGAAAAGCGCTGATGCAAACCAGGTAAAAAATCCTGCAGTACCCGAGGCAGCCACTGCCTTGGTTCCCACCCTTCCAAGCCATATCATATCTGTCATATTGTAAGCCACCTGAACAAAGGAAGTAGCCATAATGGGTAGGGCAAGCCTTACCAGTTTTCCTGTTATGCTGCCTTCAGTAAGCTTATTGTTCTCCATTTTATACTCCTCCATTAATTGCAGTTAGTATATATTTATTTCGAGCTGCTGAATAATATTTTATAATACATAGAAAATTAATTCAATAGTAATGAGAAAACAGAGTTTCTGCGTAAAAAAATAAGAGCTTCCCAATTAGGGATGCTCTTATTTTTGGGAGTATTTTCATAGAATAAGGCGGGTAATAAGATGTATTTAAAATTTACTTGTTAGCTAACTAATGCCTTTATTCCCTTATCTCTTACCAAATAAACATTGTCATATTTTGATTTATTATCTTCAAAAATAACATGGCTTACATTTACAACTGTCATATCCTTTAAGCTTAACAATGTGTTTTCTATTTCCCTTGCAGTTTTTGAGTCAAGGCTTGCAAAGGCTTCATCCAGGAATAAAATATCCGCCTTCTGCAACAGGCTCCTTGCTATGGCAATTCTGCTCTTCTCTCCTCCTGAAATGTTCTTTCCATTATCATATATCATAGTGTCCAGCCCTTTTGGAAGGGAATCCACAAAGCTCCTCAATCCGGCTTTCTCTATTGCATCCCAAATCTCCTCTTGGCTGTACTCCTTGTATAGAGTAATATTGTTTCTAACGGTATCTTCAAATAGGAACACATTCTGCTCCACATTGGAAATGCTTCTGAAATAGCTTATTTTGGTAACATCCTTAAGGTTTTTCCCATCTATCAGTATTTCACCGCTATTTGGAGTAAAGTACTTTCTCAAAAGCTTCAGCAGCGTGGATTTCCCTCCCCCGCTGGGCCCTATAATGAGATATTTTTTGCCTTTCTCAAATGTAATATTTATATTATCCAGCACAACTCCATCCTCATATCCAAAGGATACATTTTTAAATTCAATTCCCTTTTGAAACCCGTTTAAATCAATGGTTTCCACATAGCTGTCCTGATTCTCCAGGGTTTTATCTATTTTTTCAAACAGCTTCCTGGTTGATAGTATCTTAGGAAGCTTTTCTCCTATCTGCATAACAGGATTCATTATGTTCTCCATGTTATTTATAACAAGCACTACGCCTCCAAAGGTCATTTTCCCCTTTATGGCCATATAGGCAGTTATTCCAAAAAGGGCAAACAGGGATACATATATAGTTAAATTCTGCAATGCAATTATATAAGTTTCTATTTTATCTATAATATAGCCCTTTTGCTGAATATCACTGCTCCTATTGTAAAAATCCTTTTGTACCTTTTGTTTCAGGTTATTTGCTTTTATTATGTGAAATGCAGATAGCACTTCCTTTATATATGTTGTATACTTCTCAAACAGTTCAGACCTTTGTGCATGGTGCTTTTGAATTGGCTTATTCAAAACTATTGCTATAGCTGCACTCAGTATCCCTATGACCAATCCTACTGCCAAAGCCATAGGGCTGACATATACTATAACTAAAATGGCTACTATAAAATAACTGAAATTTACAATAACCTCATATATCCCGTTGATATAGTTGTTCTCAATGGTATTCAAATCATTTGTCAATACAGATATGTATTTGGCATTGTTCTCCTTTTGAAACTCGTTTATATTCTTCTTGAACAGCCCTGATACATAATCAGATTTTGCTGAAACCATTGCCTTTTTCTTAAAGAGGCCCTTGCCAAACGCTAATATGACTTTCATTGGCAATAGGGATAAAGCCAGCAGCAACACCTTTATGGCTTCTGATTTAAACAATGCCTTATTCCCTGCAAAGGCTGTATCTATTGTATTCATCATTGAGATGTGCAAAAATCCTTCCATTCCGGCTGTACCAAGACTAATTATTATAACAAGTATTAAATATGGCCAGGACCTAAAAATTGACTTTTTCATATGGCAAGAACCTCCCTTTCAAAATAGTCTTGGCTGGTATACTTATTCACCAATCCATCCTTGATTTCAAGAACATAGTCATACTTTTCAGTTATCCCTTCATAGTATCTATGGGATATGGCAACAACTGTAGCATCCAAGGACAGTATTGTGTTTTCAATTAGCCTTCCCAGCTCTTCATTCAAATTGGAGGTAGCTTCATCTATAAAGAGCAGGTCAACATCCCTGACAAGTGCTCTTGCTATGGAAATTCTCTGCCTTTGCCCACCTGAAAGGTTCTTCCCGTTTTCAAGAAGCATCTCATTTAATCCATTTTCCTTTTCCTCTATTAATTCCATAAGGCCTGCTCCCTCACATGCCTTCAAGACCTTTGACTCAGGTATTTCCTTAAATAGGGTTATATTATTGTAAATGGTATCTTCAAACAGGAATACATCCTGGTATACAAAGGATATATTGTTGTTCATGCTTTCCTCTTTTATATTCCTGTAATCAACTCCATCTACCATTATGGTTCCCTCATAATCTTCTATGGCCATGGAAAGCAGCTTAATAAGTGTTGATTTCCCTGCTCCACTGGGACCCTTGATAAGATATTTCTTTCCCTTTTCAATGGTAAATGTAGCTCCCTTGAATATTTCCTTGCCATCATAATCAAACTTTAAGTCCTTTACCTCTATTGTTGAATTAAATACAAAATCCTTGCTTCTATTGTTATCTGTTGTAGTTTCCTCTCCATTTCCGGTTATCTTCTCGTATATCTTAGCTGATGCCTTCAGCTCGTTAAACAGGGGTATGATCCTGACTATTGGCCATATACATCCATTTGACAGCTGAACAAGGAATAGTATCTTTGTAAAGGACACTCCTTGCATAAAGCTGTTTATTGCATAAACCAGTATTCCCATCATTATTAAAAATCCAAAGTAATTGATAAAACCGCTCTGACCTTCAGTGAATACTGTATAGTGCAGCTTTTTTCTTTCCACCTTATCTATGGATTTTAATGTATTGTATAAGAATTTATCCTCCACTCTGTTAAGCTTCAATATCTCAAGGCCGTTAAATGTATTTGAAACGTTGGTTGTAAACTTTTCATTGCTCTCCGAAACATCTTCCTGCAGTTTAACTGTTTTATTCTGGAATGCTTTGCTTATAAAGAACACCAAAACTGATACAGTGAATATGCCTATGGTAAATTTAAAATCTATAAATGCCAGTATAATAAGGGATACTATGTAATATCCCCCTGAATATATCACATTAATAAGCTTTAGGAAGAAATTCTGTTCAAATATATTGATATCGTTTATTAAATTTGATATGTACACATCCTTGGACCTTTTATTAAATTCTTTATAGGAATAGTTTATAATCCTGTCAAAAGCCCTGAGTCTTACATCCAGTATAGTATCCCTCATAAAGCTAATCCTCATAAACCTGGAGGTTATAAACAGCAACGATCCAAGAACAGAAAAGCATATAGCCATTATCATGACTTTTATGAAGTAATTTATATCTCCTCTTTCTATACTGCCCAGTATCAATACAAAGGACATATTCATCAGAAGTGAATCTATAATTGGAAGCATACAGGCCAAAATATACAGTATAAACTTACCCTTTCTTTCCAGAAGCAGCTCTTTCATTATGCTATTTCCCCTTTACTGATATTCTATTTGTTAATTATATTATATTGGATTCCTAATTAATGTCAATATGGTATCTTTATATTTTTAATTTATTTATTAATTTTTTTAATGTGTATATTAATATTTTTAAATTTGAGTAATCATCTTCTTTTTTGTTAACTAAATCTGCCTCTACACTTTAAACGAACAATAAGGCTAAAGTGTTGATATTTTTTATATACAAAAATAGGGCGAGAAAAACTCGCCCAGTTCCTTTTACCAGTCCTTAGGAAATGGGATTTCTCCCTTTCCTGCTCTGACAAATGATTTTGTCCACTCTGGCACCCACTCCTGCAGATCCGATGTACTTGCTTTCCTAAGCATCTCCTGCCACTTTTCATCCGTAAGCCTTTCAAGTGAAATGAATTCGTAATAGCTGAATACAGCCCCTCTAGTTAAATATAGCTTTCCATCAATCGGCACTACTACATATATTTCATTGGCTGTACCTAGTTAAAGTTAAGATTTGGTTACAAATTATTTCCTTTTTGCACCTCCGGTTTTATTCAGAGTTTTCCTTCTGAAGAAATAGATTATAAGTATTATTAATGGAATAATTATTATAAAGATTATAGATATTATTCTAAAAATACTCTTAAAGGGATCTCTTGCTGCTATTACAGGCCTGTAATCCTTCAAGAAAACAATTACCGCTACAGATATAACAGCTACAGGTATTATAAAAAACTGGTTTCTTTTTTTGGTAACATTAGCCATTGCTGTTGTAGCGAAATAAAAATATCCTGAAAGCTTTATAATATTTCCCATTATCCATGATGCTACATACAATAAATCAAATCCCTGGGTTTCCCCAATCTTTATCAATCTGGTATAGGTGTAATAAGAAAAGTTTATACGCTTTGAATATTCTATGCCTAATGTAGCCTGAATGACCACTACAGCTAGTATAGAAAAAATGGTGGAACATACTAACGATTTTATAAAAATTTTATTTACATCCTTCTTATCTTCTAAATATGGTATTAGCATAGCCAATACCAAAACATCTATATACCTGAATGAAATGTCTATAGCCCCAATATTTAAATCCTTAAATGTAGATTCCTTTAGAATGGGCAAAAAAACCGTAAAATCGTAATCGCCAATTCCCAGTACTGCCAGCAATAAAAATACAATTATTATAAAAGGTATAACAATCTCTCCCAGCCTTGCCAGATTCATAATGCCTTTGCTTACCACATAAGAGCATGTAGCAAGCAGTATAACAGTATTAACAATTGTAGGAGTCTGATTGTATAGTGCTGTATTCAGTATTTCTATAAATACACTTGAAAAAAATATAAAAAATGACAGAAAGGCAAAAGAGTAAAGTACAGCTAAAATTTTCCCAATAATTTTACCTGCAATCATTTCTGTATACTCAAAAAAATCATACTGATTAAATTTATTGCCTAAATACAATATAGGCAAAGAAATCAATATTGCATATGGTATTGACAATAAAAGCATAATCCAGACATCCTGGTTTGTAGGTGTAGTAACCAATGCTGGTGTATAAGTTAAAGCAAGCAATAATCTATAACTAATAATCAGCAACAGTGCCTGACTATAGTATAATTTGTCTCCGGTAATCTTAACATTCCTGCTGTTCATCGTATATCCCCTTATTTTTCTAATGGTCTGTTTATAAGTCCAGTTCTTATTATATGGGTATTAACTTCTATCTGATATTCTGCATCTGCAAAGATTTCATCCCAATAATCCTTTATCTTTTTCCATTGTTTAGGATATTTTCTGTGAAATACAATGCCAAATCCAAATATATCAATTCCAAACTCTTTCTGTACCTTTTGAACTGCTGCCTTAATATTTAACTCCACAGTTTTTGAACAGTCATCCTCTATTCTCTTTAGATTTCCTTCCTTAGATATATCTGTATTTTCTAATAGTTCCCCTAAAGCTGCCCTTACATATACCTTGGATTTAAGTATTACCTTATCTCCTTCCAATTCCACATCATTTTTGGTTTTTACCTTGATTACATTCACAGAATTTAAAATTTGCTCAGACTCTTGAGACTGTACTTCTTCTAGAACAGATGTGGCAGGAAAGGTTATGATCCCTCCTTTTACATTATCCAAAAGATAGTTTAATGCTTTAGTATCATTTCCATTTAGATATCCTATTAGCTTATCTTTTTTAAATAATGCTGAACCTATAACAGTTAGCTCATATCCCTTGGTGCCACTCTTTTCACCTGTCTCGTTTATTTCATTCTTTTGTATTTTTTCTATAACGCCTGCAACAGGATGGTGACCTTCATGGTAATAATGCTTAAGATAATCCATTATGCTGAAATCAACGGTCTTTGGATTGCTTTCTACGTTCTTAATCAATCCCAGTATATAATTTGCAGGAATTGTTTCAATACCGCTGTTGATTCCCATAACTTCATAGGCTTTTGCACCTTTGGCAATTAACATATAGGAGCTTTCTCTTTGCTCCCTATCTCTAATCAGTTCATCCATATGGCTTACAAGCCCTTGTTTTGCTATTTCCTCTCCAAATATTAAAACCTTGTTGTGAGCTGAATAAATCCCTCTGTCAAATTTCAAAGTAATATCCTTGAGAGCTTCAAGTATAGTATTTCCAATACCCTGAACATATCGAACAGAGCTGCCTTCTCCCGTGTTTGAAGCTTCTGATGAAAATGCAGGGTCTACAACTTCAGCAGTTATTAGTATTTTCCCATCTTCATGATCGATTCCCATTGCTAAGGAAATTCCCAGTTCATCCAGCTCCTTTGCATTGAAGCATCCGGTTAAAACAGCAATAATCAGTATATATGATATTATTACAACTTTTTTCCTTCTCAATATCACTCACCCTTTGGAGGAATTTGTCTTTTTACATTTTGTTTTGCCAAAGCCTTTGGCCTGGTGATGTATTTTCTTAAATGTACCCTGATGAAAGTGTCTTTTAGTCCAGATGTATTCCTTGGTGCCAATGGCCATGCAAATGGTATGCTGAAGGATTCCAGGGATATTACCTCCAATGTTATAACAAAAAATGCACATATAACTCCATAGATTCCAAAAAAGCCCCCCATAATAGTTGCAAATAGTCTATACATGATTATAGCCTGTGTTAGCTGAGGTACTATAAATTCAGCCAAAGCTGTCAGGGATACAAGGATTACTGTAAGAGTACTTACCAATCCTGCCTGTACTGCTGCCTGCCCCAATACCAGTGCCCCTACTATGTTTACTGTTGAACCTATATTTTTTGGAAGCCTAAGGCTGGATTCCTTTGTAAACTCCAGAGTTATAATCATCAAAAGAACCTCTACAGTTAAAGGAAGAGGCACACCTTCCCTGGCATCGGCAGCACTTACCAATAGCACAGTAGGTATCATTTCCTGATGATATAGCATTAATGCCACAAATATGCCTGGCGCATATACGGTTATAAAGAGAGCTATAACTCTAACAATTCTTAAGAAAGAACTAAAGTATGGTCTTAAATAATAGTCCTCACTGCTCATCAATGCCTCAACAAAAACTCTGGGTACAATAAGCACATGAGGAGTTCCATCTACAAATATGGCTACCCTGCCTTCCAGGATTTTGGCAGCTACAATATCCGGTTTTTGTGTATTAGTTATAGTAGGCAATAAGGATTTTGGAGAATCTTCTATTAGCTCTTCTATATAGCCGCTTTCCAATATAGCATCTATGTTAATCTTATCTAATCTCTTTTTTACTTCCTCCAACACTTCTAAATTGACTATTCCTTTAACATAAGCCAGGCTTATGTCAGTCTTTGACTGTTTCCCCAGCCGTAAATCCTCAAATACAAGATTATTATTTCTTAGTTTTTTCCTCAATAGAACCTTATTTACTGCTATATCCTCTATAAACCCCTCTTTTGGGCCCCTTACTACTGATTCAGCCTGAGGTTCTTCCACCTGTCTTTTATCCCATTTGCTTAATTCTATTACAAAGCCTTTTTTCAGACCTTCAGCAAATAAAACGACTTTTCCATAAACAACTTCATCTACTACCTCATTTATTGTATCTATTTCCTCAATCTTTGGTGTCATTATGTATTTTCTGATTTCCTTCAGATTCTTAACGTTTAAAGTAAGGGACCTTAAGATATCCCTATCCAAAATATTCCTGTCTATAAGCCCTTCAATGTAGCATACCATCATCTTTATATTGGATTCACTCTCAAACTCATAGGTTACAAAGTCAGTGGAGTGATTAAACAGTTCTACTAATCGCCTCTTATTATCCTTAATCCTCTTGGAAATCATATAATCACCTGTTATTTCATTTGTATATTTAGTATGCCATTGTTTTATTATGTTATTATATCAATTATAATTTTTTTCATAATAAAAACCCCTTCTGTTTTTACAGAAAGGGTTAATCTCCAGGGGTTTTGCACTACTGGAGGTCAACGACAATTATTACATTAATATTACACTGCCTCCGCCTATGCCGTAATATTTACCAGCTCCAATAATCTTCATCATTGCCAGTAAAGGTGTTTCATCTATAGGCTTATCAAATCTTAGTTTCCCTACAAAGCCGTTAACCTTAATCCTATTTGCTCCTAAATATATAGGCCTTTTAACATTAAATTCGATAAAACCCGTCTGATAAGGTTCTTCTATTAACTCCAATGTTTCATCTGTTACATTGTATAGTTTGTTTAACCTCTCCATTTTCTCCTTTTCATAGGAGAATATATTATTATTTTGGTCAATAGGTGTTAGTATTTGAATGCCATTAATTAAACCATTGGTCACATCTGCACAGATATCGTGCAAATTCTTTCTTTCAATTACAAATCTGTACTTCTCTTTAAATAAGCCTTTAACCTCAAATTCCTTTAATATGAAATCAACAAAATTCAAATGCTGTGCCGAATCCCCAAGAAACATAAACTCCAGATTCAATCTGCTTCCTTCTTTAAAATAATTTTTAGAAACCAAAGGCTTTTTGATTATTATAGGCATTATGTCCAAATTCATAAAATCTCCTGCAGAAATATAGTTATATAGGCATTTATTGCTGTGGCTGCAGGTTATACACTTACCCTCAGTATTAACGCATAAAATATGCCTTATCCTTTTAAAAACTGATTTAAAAATTGCAATTTCCGGCTCTTCCCTGAAATCTGCTTCAGTTAAAAAGCGTATGGTGTACTCAGCCCTTTTTATATTTAGCATCTTAATCTACCTTTTCCAGTATTGTAAACCCTAACAGTTTTGGTGAAACACGATTTCCTACAAAATTCCTTGTTTTTGGAAATTCATATCTTTCCCTATACTGATATGGCTTCGCAATGTTCTTTATCTCTTTGTTATAATAATTCCTGTCCAGCTTCTTTATAGCCAGTGCTACTGTATTTGCTTTATACCCTTTTCCTTTTCCAATTCTAATTACCGGTGAATCTATGCTGTTTTTCTTCTTTATCTCTTCCAGTTTCTTTATTACTTCCTTTGAATTGAATAGCCGGTTTTCCTGCTGTTTAAAATACTCTATTTCATCATCTATTATGTCACTGGAAAACTGATATAGTGCCTCTAATATCTTTTTTTCATCTAAATATTTGTCTAAATCCGTATTATAGCCTATTATTTTATTCAGTGTATTTAATTTGTCCTTATCTGATACTATTTCAAATTCAAAATCCTCTGTATAATCACCTTCCTTAATTGCTTCAATGGTATTTCCTGTAATGAACTTGTTGACATCAAATATGGTTTCATCATATATAACAACTTCATTTTCTGTCATATTTACATCCCTAACAATTAAAAACTTAAATGGATCTGCCTGTATATTTTTTTTACGATTATTGTTTTTGGTATTGGTAAAATAAATGATGTAATCATCAATATAAAGTTTTAATCTCTGATTATTTTTAAGATAATTCACTGCTTCTTTGATATAGTCAATGCCTTTTTTTAAAAGGTAATCATATAAAATTGCTGTTCTGATTACTCCCTTTATGGAAGAGCCAGGAATGTAAGTCCCCTGGATATTTCTCATTGTTCTATATATCTCTTTTCCGTTTAAATTTTCTGCCTTATTAATAGCCTTAACTTTATACCTGTTTACAATGCTACTGTCAATAATGCCCTTTTTTATGTAATAATCCAGATTCCTGTGATAATCGCTTCTTTTTGATGTTAAGGAATAGCTATCCAACAGTTCAGCATTTAACAGCTCCTTTTCTTTTATGGACCTTATTACATCCATTTCATCAAATATAAGCACTTCTCCATCCTTTACCATGTATTCCATAGACCTTAAAACCTCTCCACTATGTATGTGGACAGGAGTTAATGCTTTTATCCTATACTTCATCCCTATCACCTGCCTTATAGGAAAAATCCCAATCCGTTGTTCCTTATTTTCTTGTCTCCTATCTCCTTAATAACCGGCATTCTACCGTATATATCCTTATTCTCCTTCAATATAATAGTGGAACCTTCTGATATGTATATTATTTCGTCTTTAAATACATCTTTACCGAAAAATTCACCTCTCGACTCTACTCTATAAGCTCCTGCATGAATATTAAATAAGCTTTTATCCCAATCTACCTCTTCATACTTAGGAATGTACTTTGATAGCAATACATTCTCCTTGATGGATTTTTCATAATTAAATTCTCCTACAAATTCTATCCTGAAATTATTCGCTCCAACGCTTTTATCTCCTCCAATGCCCATATCAGACATAATCTTGAAAATGGGCTTCAGGTACTCAATATTACCGGTTTTTACGAGGAAATAGATCTTTGAACCTTCAGGCATAAATATTCTGCTGTAATAATAAAGTTCTCCTTCATCTGTAGTACTGCTACGCCTATTTATCATATTTCTTCTACTATTTTCTTCACGTATACTATATTTTTCAACATTCTCATCGCTATAATGAAGAATGCCGTTTTTATAAGCATAGGGTCCCTTTTCCTTTATAATGCTTTCTGCAACTTTTAGCCTATCAAGCTTGCCATCCAAATATTCTTTGAAGATCCTTTCTGTAAAATACTCTATTTTCTTTAATTCCTTACTTCTTTTTGAAAGAGCACTGCCTTGAACTCCTACTCTTCTTCCAATTTCAATAAGCTCCTCCAATGTAGCCCATATAATAATTGGTGCTTTAAAAAGTCCATCCATAAAGGCAGAAGAAACTACAAATCTGTTTTCATTCCTTTCAAAGTTATCCAACAGCTCTTCCAGCTCCTCTTCTCCATATAAATCCCTGATTGCCCAGCAAATGCTTCCAAACAGGGTTTGAGAATCCGGAATGGAAGTCATGCTTCCATAAGGGGTCAGGTTAACCTTGTATACATTCATAGAACTCACCCCTGCTAAGATATGATTTCGTTATATCTATTTAATATATCCTCTAAACTAATGTTTTCTATCTTCTTTTGATCCTTTTCTCCAGTGTAATATTCCTTGTCTCTGATGTAAATATTAATATCCTTAAATTTAATCTTTCCAGCTCCCCTTGAGCCACTTCCGCCTAAGTAGTTATCTTCCAGCAATCGCATACCCTCAAATAATACTTTCAATAGCTCCTTATCCTTATCCACATACTGGGTAAATACCATCTCACCCTTGAATTCTGCTCCCTTTGGTACTCTTTCAAAGAATCTTGGGTTTGCTCTGGATGTCAGCCTATCAATATTGTTTTCAGCCTTAATTTCTGTAAACATGTTTTCTCCCAGCTGTGACTGAAGCATTTCAATGGATTCTTCCGTTAAATATGCATCTCGTATAATCGCCCTTGTTATTAGAATCTTTTCCTGGTCATTACTGCTTTCATACTTTGTGTTTCCTGGAGAAATTCCAAATAACTTGCAAACATCATACTTTGGATTATTTAAAACCTTACCGCCACAGTCTATTACATCCTTGGGATAATGCTGCCATTCCAACAAACTTCTCATTTTGCCTTTAATAGAAGATCCTGGTATATAGGGTTGCCCTGTAATTGGATGCTTTATTACAGGATTGTCCATACCTCCTATTTCAAATGAGGTATTGCCAGCACCTATTTGTAAACCAGTTTCACATATCAATTTATATTCAATAACATATTTCCTAATCATAGCCCAATCCTCCCTTACTTATTGTACATTTTAGAATAAGCAACTACTGCTGTATAAAACTTAACAAAGCTTCTGTAATCTTCTCTATCCTTTATCTTTTTAGGCGTAATGCATTCTTTTAACAGGTTGTAGAAATGTGTTGAAATAAGAGACCTGCCGTGTGCATAAGCAACCTGTGGCATTAATAGCAGTATTTCGTTCATCTGTTCACGAGTTAATTTATCGTCACTGTTTCTGTTCACTTTTTCTTCAATTGCTTTTAACTGGGTAAATACTTTTCTCAATTGATTTGAATTCATTCCGGCATCTTTGCCTCTCCCTATATTGCTGGCAACCTTATCAGCCCATCCTCCTGGCAGGGCATATTTTTCCGGTATAAATGCATCTTTAAGAGTGTTTGCTTTATTTATCTCCCTAATCACTTCCTCAATTGGGTTATTCCTATTCATCTGTATGTTGTTATTCCCACCTTTTTGTACTGGCATACTAAACCTCCTCCACTTTTCTAGTTTTCATCAACGCAATCATAAGGGGATACTTTATAAACTCTATTTCTGATTCCCTAATATCTGCAGTTATCAGCCTATTCATCATCTCCATCCGTACTTCGTCATCAGCTACATTTCTTGTTATGGAATAAGCAATAATTGGTATTAAGTTCAGATTAAGAGCATCTTTCCTCTTTATATTCTTGCTGGCCACCATAATGTTAAAGGCTAAATTCCTTGAAAGCTTCTTTTCTTTCAGCCAGTTGGCATATAATTCTCCATCTTCCATAACCTTTTCAATGTTATTGCGCTCTGCATTCCATCTAAAGGCTTTTTCAAAAATACATATGGAATCCTTTGTATTCCTGGACTTTGCCTTTCCTAAATATCGTTCTCCTTCATGCAGAGAAATTCTAATAGGCATTTTGGAATCAGCAAAATATACTCCAGCAGATACAGTAATATTAGGATTATTGCAGACAAAACGTGTCAGCTTTTCCTTTATCCTCATGGCCAACTTAATGGTCCAGTCCCATGGCCCAATTATAGCCAGGTCATCTCCTCCTGAGAAGTTAATGTAGAATAGGTTGTCCAAATCAGCCTCACTGCTGTCCTTCTCCTCCAGGTATTCCCTGTACAGGTCCTGGCACATTTTGTTTATATATCCGCAGAAGAATATATCTATCATTCTGCTTAATGTTGATATTCTTGAAATGCTCTTGTTTTCATCCCCAAGGCCTGAAGAAAAAATAGTACCCAGGTTGTCTATATCCATCTTCAAAACACCAATCTTGTCCTCTCCTTCAGCCATAGGGCCAATTTCATTGAAGGATGCAATTGAGCCTTTCTTAACAGGTACAGTATTTCCAACAAATTTCAACCTTCCAAAATCCCCTGTACCATTTATGTTTTCAATAATAAATCCTATATTGCTGTATTTCAGCTGCCTATAAAAACAGACTTGTCCCATTGAACCAAACTTAACACAAAGGTCTGCATCCTTTATGCTGTTGTCAAAATCATATACTATATATTTCAGCCTGTCCTTTACAATCATCTCTCCCAGCTGAATATGAGTAAAGCATTCATCGCATATTTCCATTTTTTCATTTCTGTAAGTACGTATTTTTGCCTCATTTTCATGGCAGTACTTGCAAATATTTTTGATTCTGCTGCTTTTCACAAAAAAATTATCCTTCTCCATGTTTATTATATCTATGAATTTCCTGTTCTTATCAATTACGTTTTCTTCCTGCAGCTTCACAATGGAATCAGAATAATTCATAATACCTTTTTCATCTATCTCTATATAGGATAGTACAAGGCCTAGTTTAGTCTTATAGTTCTTATACAGGTATTTCTGGATTTCCAGCTTGATCTCCTCTAATGTTGATATTGTCCTGTCGGTGTTTGGAAGCAAAAGCTGGAACTTTCCGCCTCCGCAGTACAGAATATTGGAAATGGTGAGCCCAAGCCTTCTTACTATATACTTGCTCATGAAATCAATTAGCACATTAATGTAAAAAGACCTGCCCCTTAAAATCTTTGAAACATGTTTTTTTGTTTCTTCTCCTTCAGTTACCTGGAATATGAATTTTTGAATGCCTGATATATCACCTTCCATTAATATAAATTTTTTCTTCTTTTTCTTCTTGCTGTTATTAAATTCATTTAAACATACTGCTATTGCTGATGTAGTTTTCAGGTGGTCAAACAGGCTTATATCAGGATAATGAATTGTAGACGAAGGAATAAAAGTTGTATATTTTTCTAATATGTAGTACAGCTTATTGTAAATCCTTTCCTTGTTTTCTGGTGTTAATAATGTATTCTGGTCTATTTCCTTCCTGATATCTTCCTCAATATGATTTAGCAAATTCATGTATTCTTTTCTGGATTCTTCAACATCTGTTTTTTCTTCTGTTGTAGGAAATATTTCTTCTGAATTTGTTAAAGGAATAAGGTTGTAGTGATAGTTTTGCCTTTGATATGGCTTGCCGATATTTATACTTTCAAATATGGAATACAGCCTTTCATTTATATAGTTTGTCTTTTTACGGCTACCTGTTTCATATTCCCTTCTATCCATACCAGCAGACAGCCAATCAGCTTCTTTTATTAGATTTTCAAATTCATTATCTGGTACATGATGCTTTGCAGCCAGATTTATTACGTCTTCATCTATTACCATCTTTAAATTATCTTCGATGAATTGAACTGTATAAAGAGCATGTTGATGAGAATAATAACTGCCTTTATCCTTACAGAATAGGCTCTCCTGACCCTTTAAACCTGGATTTACAGGTACTCCAGCCCTTTCAAGAACCTTCCCAATATCATGTAAAAGCCCAGCAATAGCTACATCATAATTATCCATAACCTACACCTCCTTTTCACATTCATATGGCATATATTTTCTAAAATTTACATGCTTAAATGTTCTTTTGATTTCAACCTGCCCATCCCTTATGTACTCCTCTACTTCTCGTTTTGTTGTTGAATATATGGGGATTCTTTTGTTTTTAATGCAGTAGTCCACAACATAATAAGTTGCACCAAAATCTCCCTGAATCAGCACATAGTCCCCTTCATTGGATTCCTTCCTAATCCATTCAACAACCTTGCCAATCTGATCCATTGGTAGAGGTCCAAAGGGAGAAATGTTTGCCCATATGCTTTTTATTTCCTCTGGCATTAAGACTATAGAGCCAACATTTAGGCTATTATGGGCCTCTTCTATCTGCTCTTCCATCAATGTGTGAGAAATTACAGCTAAAAGTTTCATGTATTTCACTCCAAATAATGATATTTACAATGATTTTACCAATGCAATACATCCCAGCCCCTGGGAGTTCTTGCTCCCAAGGCCGCAGTTTAATGCTGTACTAATCAGTTCCTCATCCCCATGGATTTCGAATACTCCGCTGGTTCCTTTAATAATGAACTGCTTGAAATAGAAGACGTTTATAGATATTTTATCCTTTACAGGCTTTATTTCAAATTTTGCATTTTCAAAGCTCTTGCCATATATCAATCTGGCTTTGCTTATAAGGTTATCCTTTATATATTTTTGAAAGAGGCTGTCTTCCGGAAAGTAATATATTGTTTTCTTTCTGCCATCTAAATAGACTGTAGAATATACTGTAATGGGTGACAGCGTCTTAACTATTGCAGCACTTATTTTTGTGTTGTTATCGTTTAGAGCTATTCTTTCAACTTCTATAGGCTGGTTGTTTAGTGCCAGGTTTTTATTATATAAGCATGACTTCAGAAATTCCTGGTTAAAATCGTCTACAACACTTGCTACAGTTAGTTTAACATTGTCAGGAAATGTTATAGTTTTATTCTCCTTATCAAGAATGTAATCCCCATACAGCTGCGAGAAAGTAAACAATTTAAATCTCTTCCCGTCTAGCTCAAATCCTTTTTCATGCAAAAACTCTCTAAAATTATCATTGAATATGTTCTTGTATATAAACCCTTGCACAATGTGGTTATAATGAATTGGCAGCTGCAGATTATTGCACTTGAATTCTATGGTATACTGCATTTATATTCTCCTTTTCTATTATCAGTTGTTATTTATGCAATTCAAAAACCTTTCAAAACATTTCTTAATGACGCTTTCAAGGTCATCATAATCAGATGCATCATTCCTAAATCCAAAATGGTTTATATCATTTCTCTTTAAGTTAATAGTATTAGATATGGATACTATTTCATCATCAAGTTTCTCAACAATATTCTTAACCATATGCCAATATTCCTTTTTTACATCCCATTCCTCTTCAGGTTTTCTTTGCCCCTTAAGCCTTAATGCCTTTTGTGCTATCTCTTCCCTGTTATTGACATCTGAAGAATCCAGACCAAATTTTTCGCAGACATACGTTTTAATGGTTTCATCCAAAGCAGTATAAGCCTGTTGGATAAGATTGTTCTCTATGGACCATTGCACAGAAGCTATTCCAACGCTTAGATTGTCGTTTCCCTTAAAAATCTCCAACCTCTTCTCTATTTTCTCCATCAACGGTATAAGTGGCTTTATTTGAATGTCTTCATCTATGGCCTTAATTCTCTCAATATTATTGTTTACTGCATTAACAGCAGAAGAAATTGACTTCTTATAAGTTCCTACTCCTGATGCTGCTTTGCCTCTACATGTATATAGGCACATTGTAAGGTTATTTAAGCTATCAATGAATTTTCTTGTATCCCTTGCCCACTGTTCGCTTTTTAGATGTGGTCCAAGTTGCCTTGTGGATATATCCCTGAATGGTCCGCTTATTCCGTATTTCAGGAATACATTTACTGCCTGGGACCATTCCAGTATTTCATTTAGAGGAGTTAAATCAATTATTGGCATAGGCCTTATTTTGGCTTCATTTCTGTCATATTCACCATAATATATTCCAAGAATAGTTGCGTTCTTTACGATCTTTACATAATTTAAAACTACTAATGCCAGCATAGGAATTGACCTGAAACTATGAGTTATGTCAAATACAATCTCATCCTCGTCATCAATCACATTGCTGATAATATTAAATATCTGCCATATTTCATCTTCAGTTCTGCCTTCAGGGATTGATACCGGTTTAATATTGATATCTAAATTCTCCAGAATTATTTTAAGTCTTCTTTTCTCATTCTGTTGATTGTACCAGTTTTCTTTCTCGGCCCTTTCTGTCAAAAAAATTACTGCAGTATCATTTTTCGTCCAATCCTTGCAGATTATTTTCAACAAAGCCTCCTGTATATATTTTGTATAACACTGCTCTTTTTCCAAATCGCCATATTCATATGTACATTCCTCATAGTCTGTTGTCCCCAAAAAGGACAAAAATTTTCTTGCCAATAACAACACTCCTTTATATTTAAAGCATGACAAAACAGGCTTTATTATTTTTCTATTATTAATATATATATTCGACGTCAAAACCAATAATCCTTCAACAAAAAACGAAAATATTGGAAAAAATATGGAATATTCTATAACGCAGAAAAATTTATTTATGGAAATGGAAATGTTAGGTTAGACAGGATAATTGGAAACAGAAATTCCTTTTGGGGATTCTTGCTTCAATTCCTCATAGGTAGTCTAGAAACTGGTGGGAGTTGGAAGAACGACTATCGAAATTGGTACTGTTTCAATTCCTCATAGGTAATCTATAAACGATTATACAATCCATTATCTGAAGGAGAACATATAGGTTTCAATTCCTCATAGGTAATCTATAAACTCAAGAGGCGACACAAAAAGCTAGTGGATATGGTAGTTTCAATTCCTCATAGGTAATCTATAAACTTTGAAGTGATTCATGAAGGGAGGGGCAACTATGGAGTTTCAATTCCTCATAGGTAATCTATAAACTAACTAGACAAGAAGCAAGCGATGTAATTCAAATGCGTTTCAATTCCTCATAGGTAATCTATAAACTCTTTTCCTGCTCTCCTATTGCCCTCTATTACTTCTAGTTTCAATTCCTCATAGGTAATCTATAAACCTATTAACTTCCATCTTATTAATTCATACAGTAACATGTTTCAATTCCTCATAGGTAATCTATAAACGAGAGTGTAACTCATAGAATGATACAATCAGGCGATGGTTTCAATTCCTCATAGGTAATCTATAAACGCAGGAGCATTAGAGGGCTTATTTACAGATGTAAAAACGTTTCAATTCCTCATAGGTAATCTATAAACAGCTTCAGCTGTTTTTATCTTAATAGATTCTAATGAGTTTCAATTCCTCATAGGTAATCTATAAACTAAACCTGTTGGTTTGCGTATTTTGATTTCTTCATCGTTTCAATTCCTCATAGGTAATCTATAAACTGGCTGATGGGAAAGAAGCATATAAGCAATGGTGCATGTTTCAATTCCTCATAGGTAATCTATAAACTCGAGCTTGTTTATAGCACCGACACCTTCAAACCAATGTTTCAATTCCTCATAGGTAATCTATAAACTTTGAGGCCCTGGGGACAAGGCTTGTGGGAAGGCATGTTTCAATTCCTCATAGGTAATCTATAAACCCAAATACCTACCACTCCGAAAATATGAAATTTGGAGGTTTCAATTCCTCATAGGTAATCTATAAACGGAAAAATTTACATTGGTGCATATCTAGGTACCTCGGGTTTCAATTCCTCATAGGTAATCTATAAACGTATTTTGAGGGTAGGCAATGGTGGCAGATAGCTCAGTTTCAATTCCTCATAGGTAATCTATAAACTTCCAAAAAAGCTGATATTTATGTTAGTATTCATGCGTTTCAATTCCTCATAGGTAATCTATAAACGATTTTCAGATTGGCAGATCTCAGATCCCCGGAATGGTTTCAATTCCTCATAGGTAATCTATAAACCTGCTTTCCCTGACTTATTTAGCTTTTTGCTTTTCTTGTTTCAATTCCTCATAGGTAATCTATAAACCCTGCTACAGCAGGCAGGAAAAAATAAATGGAGGGAGTTTCAATTCCTCATAGGTAATCTATAAACCAAATAGAATTGACAGAAGAAATCGAAGAAATGTTCTGTTTCAATTCCTCATAGGTAATCTATAAACTGCACTTGTCATTCTAGAGGTTGGAGACTATATCGTGTTTCAATTCCTCATAGGTAATCTATAAACCTTTAAATTCCAACACTTTATAACCCCCTTTTAATATGTTTCAATTCCTCATAGGTAATCTATAAACCTTATAAAGAGTTTTTCTGTGCCATTAAATAGTCTAGTTTCAATTCCTCATAGGTAATCTATAAACTTTAATATCACTTAATGCATTACTTAAATCTCTCAAGTTTCAATTCCTCATAGGTAATCTATAAACTTATATTTTTTAGAAATAATATCTTGCATTTGTTTGTTTCAATTCCTCATAGGTAATCTATAAACTATATATTAAGCCTTGCTTTTACCCTCTATATAGTTTTGTTTCAATTCCTCATAGGTAATCTATAAACCCTTGATGTACCCTCTATGTACATAGAATATACCAAAGTTTCAATTCCTCATAGGTAATCTATAAACACAGGATAGCACCGCGGAACTAGGACTTGTCAAGGCGTTTCAATTCCTCATAGGTAATCTATAAACAATGTTCTGCTTCACAGGTAGAAGTGAGACGACGAAGTTTCAATTCCTCATAGGTAATCTATAAACTATTATTGGGATGTTGTATTTACAAGGAGAAGAGAATTGTTTCAATTCCTCATAGGTAATCTATAAACTTTTCAACCCAATTTACTTATTTTTTGTATTTTTATGGTTTCAATTCCTCATAGGTAATCTATAAACAATCCTTCCATTTTCTTCGCTCCTTTCTTTTTTATAGTTTCAATTCCTCATAGGTAATCTATAAACGTGAATACGGAATGCCTGTCAAGGTGGAGACGCTGGTTTCAATTCCTCATAGGTAATCTATAAACCCTTATAAAATCACCATATTCACTTACTGCTATTCTGTTTCAATTCCTCATAGGTAATCTATAAACAAGCACATATTACCACCTACTTTTTATATTTATAGCTGTTTCAATTCCTCATAGGTAATCTATAAACCCATATCTTTTCATACATCCTCCCTGATTGCTTTGTGTTGTTTCAATTCCTCATAGGTAATCTATAAACGTACTCCATAATAGGCTGATGCAGTATTGGCTGAGATAGTTTCAATTCCTCATAGGTAATCTATAAACATGGAAAACTAGAAAAACAAGCTAATTATTTTGCTTGTTTCAATTCCTCATAGGTAATCTATAAACCTAATATACAATCATATTATAATACTCTACTTGAAAAGTTTCAATTCCTCATAGGTAATCTATAAACCTGCATCAGGTCTCAAAGGTTGTGTTTCAACTTCAATAGTTTCAATTCCTCATAGGTAATCTATAAACTTGTAGTTGCTTTCATTTTTTGGTGAAATTTTTGAGGTTTCAATTCCTCATAGGTAATCTATAAACAAATGGATTTTTAGTATTTATTTTTGAGGAGGTAGTGGTTTCAATTCCTCATAGGTAATCTATAAACAGGTTTATCCAGCATTTGTGAGAAATGGCAGAGAAAGTTTTAATTCCTCATAGGTAATCTATAAACTGGAGACATCCTTATATTTTTACGAACTACTTTATTGTTTCAATTCCTCATAGGTAATCTATAAACTTTCACCAGGGAATGGGAAAAAATCTCTTCTCCTTGGTTTCAATTCCTCATAGGTAATCTATAAACTTTGTACAACATAGGAAATTAGGTTACAATATCATATGTTTCAATTCCTCATAGGTAATCTATAAACTCAAAAAGACCAATTTATGTAAAGATAAGTTTTGTAAGTTTCAATTCCTCATAGGTAATCTATAAACTAAATTATATCTGTCATATTTATCTTTGCTTAAAGTGTTTCAATTCCTCATAGGTAATCTATAAACTCATTAAGAAGGGCTAAGACTCAGTTAAGGCGTTTGAGTTTCAATTCCTCATAGGTAATCTATAAACCTAAATAATGAATTTAACAACATCTCTACTATCATAAGTTTCAATTCCTCATAGGTAATCTATAAACATACCCGGTCCTGAATACTACACCTGCAGGCATGATAGGTTTCAATTCCTCATAGGTAATCTATAAACTTATAACCTCCTCGTATAATAATGTTGTAGTTAAAAACTATATTTACTTTTCTATCTCACTCTTCTTGTGAGATAATATTTGTACAGATAGAGGTCGTAGCATTCCTCCTTGAGGCCTAGTCT